>JAIVHP010000008.1:17771-39295 GCA_020201045.1 Flavobacteriales bacterium | reverse complement strand
CCCTTTTCTTCGTAGTTGCTGTCGTATCTACCGGGGCCGTAGGAAGTACTCATCAGCAATTCCAATTCCTTTCGGTAGTAGTTTTTTCGGCTAAAGCCCGTAGGAACGCTGCCCACAATAACCACCTTTCCGTGGGTTCGGCAGAGGGTTCCGGCCAGTTCAACGGGATCGAGCGAGGAAGTTCCCGCCGTAATAATCACCGCATCTACCCCTTCTCCGTGGGCAAACTCCGCAACTTTGGTCTCCAAAAGAGCGTCGCTTCTCAAAGAAGCTCCTTCTGCTCCCGACTGCAGCGCCTGATCGACCAAATCGGCTTTAATATCTATCCCAAACGCTCGAATGCCCGCTGCCTTTAGCAGTTTCACGGTAATTTGTCCGATTAGCCCCAACCCGATTACCGCGGCATTTTCGCCGATATTCAGTCCCGATCTGCGGATGCCCTGCAGTGCGATGGCCCCGATGGTGGTGAAAGCCGCCTGATCCATTGGAGTCTTCGGTTGAAGTTTTACAACCAGGTTTTTTGGAACCACTACGAGCTCTGCGTGAGATGCCGTTGCGCCTCCGCAAGCCACCCGATCGCCGGGCTTAAATTCCTTAACTCCTTCGCCCACATCAATCACCTCGCCTGAGAGACTGTATCCCAGCGGCTGAAGCGACTCGAGCTTGTTCATCACCATTTTATAGGTGTCGGAAATCCCGAAATTCTGCGCGGCCTTTATCACTTTCGACACTTCTTCTTTCCTGGACTGGGCCTTAGCGACATACCCCTTTCGCGCATCGCTCACCGTTTTGCCCTCTGTGCCCGTGCTAATGGCCGAGTAGTACGTGCGCACCAGCACCTGTCCCTTCTGGGATTGCGGATTGGGAAGAGTTACGATTTCCATTTTGCCCTTTTTCAGGCTCTGGAGCAGTTGTTCCACGCTGATAAATGTTTACAGACAAATGTAATCGCCGAAGGATGTACTCATACAGATTCGCAAAACGTGTTTTCCACAAGTTATACATTATCATTATGAAGATCGATTGAAGAAAACAACCTAAACGCTCACGGAAATTCCATATTCGAAAGCCACGTGTGAGCGTCCAACTATATCCTGGTAAAACCGAAGTGAATTTGAAAAAGTAAAAAAATCTGTTTTGTGAGTTTCACAGCTTTTGAAATTTTCCAGGCTTCAGGTTTCCAAAAATCTTTAAAATTTATAGGCCAGTCCATTCTCGTGTTACAATTAAAAAATGTAAGTTGGCTTAGAATCTGAAATACAATGAAAAAGCTACAAAACAACCATTTGGGAATCTCGCTTTTAATTATTGCTTTGGTTTTTGGATTTACACAATCAAAAGGTCAGATATTCGAAGCAATTCACGCTGAAACTTCAAAGGAATTTAGCGCTGACCCCGAAACTTGGGAGCGCACCTATTCCCTTCACATCGATTCAGCAACTCAAAATGGAGATACGCTGGACTATCACCTTGCAAACAGAATAAACCAAGACGAGATAGCCGATTTCGAGACAGATGAAAACACGGCACTTGAATGTATTGGATGGGGGGATTGTAATGAAAACTCCGGGTCAACGGGATTCGGAGTATCGGTAATGTCAACGACTCCAGGGGTGTTCAAATTTGTAAATATAGCGGAAGATACTTTGACCCTTAACTTTTCTCAAGCCGATTCTTCGATAATCTATCAGAATGAAGATGAATCATACGCTTTAGTTTTTGATGGGGAAACTCAAGAAGAGATTTTTGATCAGGAAGAAACCGTTCAGGCGTATAAAATGGTGCATCATTCGAATGATGGGGATGAGATTGATTCGCCACTCCACAATTTTCAACTAAAAATCGGGTCGGAAACAGGATTGATTCAATTTTTCCAAACCGACAATTTCCCAACAGTTGAAAGACCTCTTTATTTAATTGGAGACTTATCTCAACCGGAAAGCTACCGCGTATTGCTTTCTGAAGAAATTTACGATTTTGACATCGGCGACACCATTCAGATAAGAAGAACAGAAACCAATGGCTTTGTTCAGTATAATGCGTATTTCACCACCATTACTTATCGAACAAAAATATTTCTCGATCGTACCGTAGAACCGGATAGTATTAGATACGAAATTTTAAATCGATCTTTTACGGAAGAGGATACGACGCTTTATGAATGGATTGATGAGAAGATATACCCCAGGTTTGATACTATAGCTCAAATTCCCTTTTATTCCACGCGGGCAGGTTCTAACAACGCAGCGTATCAAGAAAAAATAAGTCGTGTGGATTTCTGCGGTGAATCAAAAATAAAGTTAGAAGGCAATGCGATTCCATATCAATTCTGTGCAGATCACGATGCCTGGTGCGCTTTTGACACAAATGGACCGGCGGGAGTATATGAATACGAACTCGCAGAAGGGCTTGGAGTCTATTTCGAAAAATTTGTAGACTCTGACTTTAACGACTATAGCAGTGACGTATACGAAATCATTTATTTCTCAAAGGCCGGAAATTCATGTGGAAACCAGGCAGTACTGTCAACTGAAGTATACGACAAAGGTAAATTGGGGTTCAGTATCTTCCCAAACCCGGCCGAAAACCAGGTAACTATTCAAACGGAGACAACCACATCACTTTCTGGTGCAATTATAAAAATCCTTGACAGTTCCGGAAGGCTGCAAGCATCGCATTCCTGGAATGGGGCGGTTCAAAACATTGATGTTTCAAAATTATCACCTGGATTGTATTTTGTACAGATAATCTACTCAGACCGGGCTTCGGGTACAACCAAACTGATTTTGCAATAAAGAAGGATATCTACGGGAGTCTGTTCTCCGAATGAAATATGACCATTCTTTTTACCCAATGATCTGGAATGTCACAGATTAAAAAGTGCAAATTCTGCAGCTAAGCAGCATATTCTATTCCAGAGAAATCAAAATAAACTCCGCAGCACTTACTCGCCAACAATCAGTTTCCGATGATACAAACCGAGCTGGGTTTGGATGCGGATAATGTAAAGACCAGCGGGGAGGTCGTTTACCGCGAAGGAAACCCGCCTATTTCCGGAGTGGTTTATCGACGGGGATTTCACGTACTTGCCCGACAAGTCATAAAGGGAAATTCCTCGTAGCTCGTGTTCACTTTCGTACTGAATGTTTACCAGATAAGCGGTTGGGTTGGGCCAGACCAAAATTTCGTCTGGCAGCGGAGTAACTTCCGGTGGAGTGCTGATGCTATCGCAAATTCCGAAGGCGTAAGTTGAATCTTGAATCTCGAAGTGCCGATAGAGGTGATAAACCATGTGGCAAGGCCGGTGTTCCGCAAAATCGCGGAGCCTGTCTACTTCGCCTTCCCAGTATGAGTAGCTGGTGGGGAACTGCCAACGGTCTATGTGTTCCTGCATTACCGGGGCTAGCTTTGAAGAAATGCTATCGATTATCCCTATCACTTGCTCGGCCTGAAATTCTCGTTCAAGGTATTGCCTAAATCGCTCTGCAAATTCCTGTCTGAAAGATGCGTTTTTCAAAAGATTTCGGAATAGAAAAACAGAAGTTTCCGTAGTGTAAGATGGGCTTTCCTCGTGTGAACTGCCGTGTAATATTGCGTCGAAGGAAGGATTTACCATCGCCTTATCGTTGTCGTAAAACAACCACTTCCACTTATCGCCCTGTTCATCTGTTCTGCGCCAGAAACTCATGTTGTTGTGCGGCCAATCTTCAACGGCTGTGTATAGTCTCACGATGTAGTTATCCATGAAACTATCCATATCGATCTGCGCCTTTGCAAATTCGTAATTGGCATCAATTGCAAGGTCGTTCTCTTCGATAAAATCTTTTAGGCTCGCGTAGTGCTCCATCGAGCCGGGATCGGCGTTCTCCCAGTTTTCAATAATCTCTACATGGTCGTGATCGGCGCCAAATCGATATTCCAGATAGTGTTTATCGAGTCTATCTCGGATATTGTGAATACCCCAAAACTCGCCGTTTATAAAAAGAACTGCGGGGCGGGTATCCTGATATCCTTCGCCAATTTCGCTCATAAGCGCCGCAGAGACTGCATCGGTAATAAACGTAATCCTAAAGTCGTTGCCACTACTTCGCAGCAGTATTCTCCGGTATTTATCTGTATCCTTCCAGGGAAAGAAGCGGTAATCAATTTCATTGTCGCCGTAAATATTTCGGGCGTATAGCCTGAGCGCCTTAAGCGGCATTTGGCGCGTACCCCCACCGTGAATTCGCAGCCCGAGGTTTTGAGAAAACCCTACGGTTCCATCCGGCTCAAAGAGCGTAGCATTTACGGGCCGCTCCCATTCCATCCCGCGAAGGATGTAGTTTCCAACGCCGTGAAACGGCTCGTAAATGGTGTCTTCATCGTGAAAAAGCCCGGGCACGTATATTCCTGTTTCGTAATCAAACAAATGCAAAGAATCGGTAACGAGCGAAATAAGCGGCATTTCGTTGTACTTCTCCGATAAATCGGGGTGTACAAAGTAGGTTTTAGTGGAAATTTCTGAAATGGGCTGGTCGTTTTTAAAAGCCTGCGCCTTTAGAACTACCGCTTTAAAAACAGGTCCGCTCGGCGGCTGCCACCCTGCTGTACCGTAAGTCTCGGGTGGGTTTGTGGGGATGGTGGAAATGGAATTGGGTTCTGAAGTTCTGTCTTCTATAAAAAGTGCATCTGCGAATACCGCAGACGACTCCGTGGGGTTGCTCCCATTAGTGGTGTAGCGTACTACCGCATCGGGATCGTTATTGGAAATTTCCAGCCAAAATGGATTCGAATAAATTCCCTGCTCGGCAGAGAAAAACAGCGAATCGGTGTATACATAACCGGGAACACCCAGTTCGTTAGCGTATCCGGGGGTAGACTCGTCAAATATGGTGAGTGGGTTGCCACCGTCTTCCAAGCGGCCATAGCTTTGGTCGGTTCTCATTACAATAGACGGATAGGAGTCTATTATCACCCCGTTTGCGTTGGATAAAAACAGCGGCTCTCCGTCTGCGGAAAGTCTAAAATTGGTATGAAAGTCTTCGGCGAAGTAGAGGTCGTTTCCCGATGCAAAGACTACCATAAAATCACCCGCTGGAATCGATGCTTCCGGAAATTGCCATTTTTCGAGATCGTCGGGATCATCAGACAGGTAATACCCTTCGATAGAAACGGAAACGGATTCGGGGTTATACAACTCAATCCAATCGGGGTGACTGCCAAATTCATCTGCTACTGAAGTGGCATTCGCATGCATTACTTCATTGATAACGAGCTCTTGCGCCTGTGTGGCGCCAAAAGTAAAAAACAAGAGTACGGCAATCTTCCAATTCATAAAAGCCTTTCACCGGAGTCTGATGACAAAATTAATAAACAAAAGCTATGGCGACGGCACCATTTTTTTTTAATCGGGCAATGCCACAACGCTATAGAAGGGCAGACAAGCGCGCAGTTCAAGTTTCTGCAAGCCACTTCTTTGAGCTAAATAAAACTAAAGATCTTATGCGAATTGCAAGAAAGAAGAAATCTCTTTGCACGCTTACTACTGCACAGGAAGCAATCGGCCATCACTTACCGGTTAGGTTTAAACCCAATAGTCTGTGTTTGTTGTCTTAGACTTTTCTTTGATGGCCGTCTCCAGCAACCAAAAAGCTCCGTTTTTTCCATTGATAATATATCGATCGAATTTCAATCAGTCATTCCGTATGAAAGCCTATTACCACTGTGGACTTGAAGTAGGCGTTGGCTGATAGGCAGATTCCACATCTCCAAGTTTTAAAATAACCCCGCCAGAGATATCTCCTTGCATAATAGTTGTTGATGTTCCTATATCAACTCCACATCCTCCTCCACCGCTGCAGAACAAACCGGCACCTCCCATTTGCATCGGCATTAGAATACCCGCTCTGAGTTGGATAGCCAATCTATGGCTAATGTCAATTTTTACACCCCCATTCAGGCCAACTGCGAATCTTGAATCGGAGCTAAATTCGGCTCTTTGGGGATCCATAATAACGGCACCAACACCCAGGTTACCGAATGGAGTAACACTCTTGATTCTTTTCTCATATACCGGTCCAACCAGGATGTAGCTAATCAGTACATCTCCCAATCCATCGAGTTCAGAAGATGCATATCCAAAATAATCCATGGCCGTATTTTGCCCCCAATATTGCGCGCTGATTCCAAAATCATCGCGTAACTTATAAGTGATATCCAGACTGAAAGCTTCACTGTCTTCAAACTTTATTTCTCCATACCTCCCATTGTAGTAAACATCAACCGAACCACCGAATCGGTAGCCATAAGAGCCTGTAAGTTGGATTTCCTGGGCAATAGACGCAGTTGAAGCGATGACAAAAAACGTAACTAAAAGATTTTTCATGTCTGTAAAATTTTCGGCGATGAAGTTATAAAATTTGTTCTTTGGAAGTTCATATAAATCATTATTTTTGGCGGTCTAATGAATTCATGATGAAATATTTAGCCTATATTTTTCTTATTGCATGCCTCAGTGGATGCTATCCCCAGGGTCCGAAGTACACATCGGAACTCGATTTGGCTGTAACAAACTACGACATTGGGTTTGACTTCGAATCCGCAGACACCTATATCCTTGTAGACTCGATTTTTTACAATGAAGAAGGCGATGAAATTTCGAGGAATTACGACCAGGATATACTGAATCGCATTGAAGCGAACATGTCTATGCTGGGCTTTACCAGAGCTGATACTCCGGAAAGTCCAGGCGAATGGCTAAATACAGATGTCGATGTTGTAATCACTGTTTCGGCATGGAGCGAGACTGATATAGATTACTACAGTGGCTACTACCCGGCTTACTGGGATCCCGGTTGGGGCTGGTATTATCCTCCGGGTTGGGGTTTCGCTACAACTACCACGTACGGCTCTGTGCTAATAGATATGTCCGACCCATCTTTATATCAGGAAGAGGAAGTTAGAATTGTCTGGTCTGGATTGATAAACGGCATGATCAATAGCTCATCTCCATCGAGCATACGCCAGAGGATTGATACTGAAATAGACATTTGCTTCTCTCACCCACCGTTTAACAATTGATCCATGAAAAAGATCTCACTTACGCTATTTTTGAGCTTCACCGTAATTGGCTTTGCTTTCAGTCAGGACTGGAATACAATGGTGACCTACAACATTGGATTACCGCTTGGAAACACATCTGATTTTATCGGTGAAACCAGTTTCCGGGGTGTAATGGTTTCAGGCGATTACTTTATAGAAGATGAATGGTCCTTTGGTTTTACTGCGGGAATCCAGAACTTTTACGAAGAACTTGGCAAGAACACTTACTCGGAGCGCCAAATCACCGTTACTGGCGATGAATTCAGATATTTGACTGCCGCACCTTTTCTCTTTACAGGTAAATATCATTTTGACCGGTTTAATCCAATCAGCGCGCACGTTGGGCTGGGCACAGGTTTGTATTACATGGTGCAAACTACTGAATTTGCCGGGCTCTTTTTTGAAGAGCGGAATTGGCAATTTGGCTTGATGCCCGATGTAGGAGTGGGCTTTGAGCTTTCTCCTTCTACCGATTTTTATGTAGCAGCCCAATACAATTACTACCTCGAGTCGAAGGACATACTTTCTCAGTCATACGTCGCTTTTAACGTAGGTCTTCGTTTCAAACCATAGATGTTATCACGATGAAAAAAATAATTTACTTAAGCCTAGTAGGCGCGTTGGCGATAATCATTGCGTCATGCTCAAGCACCCGAATTAGTGGAAGCTGGAAAAACGGAGATATAGGCGATAAAAAATACGGCAAGATTATGATTACCGCTTTAACCGCAAATGCTGTAGTTAAGGCCAATGTAGAAGAATCTATGGCCGAACGATTGGTTTCAAGAGGCGTAAATGCGAAAGGTGCCGGAGGCGTGTTCAATCCAAAAATGGAAATAAATGACGAAATGAAGCACCAGGTGGCTTCAGAACTAAAGTCAGAAGGTTTTGAAGGACTGTTAACATTCGCTCTGATTTCAGAAGAAGAGAAAACGACCCATGTACCGGGTACTACTTACACGCCGTATGCATCTGCCTATTACGGAAATTACTGGGGCTATTACGGTTATTATGCGCCACAAGTTTACAGTTCTGGATACTACACAACCAGCAAGGTGTATCTCGTAGAAGCCGTTATGTACGATGTGGAAACAGAAAAAATGGTTTGGGCAGCACGGTCGGAAACTACAGACCCGTCTTCTCTCGATAAATTCGCCAGTGATTTCACGTCTACAATCGCCTACCAACTCCAAAAAGATGAAATGCTGAAGTAGCCACAGCTCAAAGTGATACATCTTTTTGGAGTTGGTAGCAAGAAAATTCTCGTGATCGACGAAGTACAGAGGGTTGAAAACGCCGGGCTATTGCTCAAAATTCTCGTCGACAATTTCAAAGATCTCCAAATTGTGGCCACGGGATCTTCGTCGATCGATATTTCAAATACTATTTTTGAACCTCTGACGGGAAGGCAATTTCTCTTTCACCTCTACCCTTTTTCCCAAACAGAGATTTATCCGGAAGCGACCCCTTTTGAACTCGAACAGAAAATACCATTCCATTTGATTTACGGTTGCTACCCCGATATTTTCAACCATCCATCTGATGCAGAAATCAACTTGCGAAACCTGAGTGGTCAGTATTTGTATCAGGATGTGCTGGCCTGGAAAGATATCCGCAAACCGGCTTTTCTCGATTCCTTGCTCCGTTTGCTGGCCTTTCAGGTGGGATCGCAGATATCCTATCACGAGCTGGGGCGGAACCTAAAAATTAAATCGGAAACGGTAGAGAGCTATATCGATATTTTAGAGAAAGCTTTTGTCATTTTTCAGCTTCCGGCCTACAGCAAGAATCCCCGAAAGGAAATCTCAAAATCGAATAAAATCTTTTTCTGGGACAACGGAATTCGAAATGCCATTGTAAACGATTTTCGACCGATCTCGCAGCGCGATGACATCGGGCTTTTGTGGGAGAATTTTGCGATAAGTGAACGCATGAAGCTCCACGCCCACCTCAACCGAAATTGTCGCAGCTTCTTTTGGCGAAAGTACAACGGCAGCGAGGTTGACTACATTGAAGAGAAAGACGGAGAAGTTTCAGCTTTCGAAATGAAGTGGAAAAAAAAGGACTATCAGAAAGTGACGCAAGCTTTTTCAAATGCCTATCCAAATGCCGTTTCGAAAGTGATCAACCCGGGTAATTTATCAGAGTTTTTAAGCTGAGAAGAGTCGCAAAAACTCACTTGGATTTTAGTCGCTTGAGTTCCTGGATGTCGAGCAAATCTTTTGGTCTGGCGGCTCTTTCTTTGCTCACAATCAGGTCGTCTAAATTCAATACCCTCCACTTGCGTAAAGGCTTTTGTTTGACATCAACAACCACAGCATCTTCATAGGCTTGCTCGAAAGATTTCCCAATTTCAAATTTTGTTATCAATTCAAGATCGAGACCAATCGGTGAAAACTTAATTGAAATATTCTGCTCTTGATTGGCAACTTGATTTGGGAAATCTGTAATATCAAGTTCCATTTCCTGGAGAACGCTGAGAAGTTGTTTGAGATTTTTTCCGTCTGTGCTTATCCAAAAATCCACATCTGCCGAGTGCCTTTGGTAGCCGTGGAAGTTTACGGCACCACCGCCAACCAGGATCATTTTAACACTGTGCTTATGACACAGAGCGACGAATCGATCAATATCGTCTTCCCAATCTCTCAATTTTTTGTTTTTGGCTTTATGATAAGATTTGATGACGACTCGTCTTTCTTTCGGGCGGTAGGGAATTCCGCTATTCTTCGACTCAATCGCAAAAACGCGTAAAACCGATCGGCAGGCGACAAAGCCAAAAACGCTTCCTGCTTTTCGAACTTGTGCTCTTCTTTGGTTCCAAACGATATCCTCATCGAGTCAAAAATAAGCTTTTTAAAGAACAGAGCGAAAACTGAATCCGGATGTCGAATCCCACTTGTGGTTTCCATCACAGTAGGGCGAAAAGACCGTGACTGAAAAAATCTCATAAAGAAAACTCAATCCAAAATAGGTATTTCTTAAATCTATTTGTCTCGCTCTAATTCAAACAAAATACCGCGAATTATTTGTTCTGGTCGGTTTGTTAAGATAACAGGAGAAAAATCAAATTTGCCGCTAAAAAGAATTTTGTTTTTATGAACCACGGCATAATGAGGGTAAGAGTTGAATTGAAAAAGCTTTTCTAACCCTTCTCTGGATTCAACAAATGCAGGTGTGATGTCGTATCCTAAATCGCGAAATAAAGCCAAGCTGCTATCGGGCACTTCTCTGGGAAGTGGAGCATTAACCGAATAAAAGGCAATGCCCTGCTCATGCGCAAAGGTTTTCTTCAACTCATTAAATGTGGGAAATTGGAGAAGCAGGCCCCACATCGCGTATGCCAAAAGTCGAGGACAATCAGGTCATGGGTTTCCCATTCTATTCTGCTTCCATTAGAATTGAACATTTCAAACTTCTGAATTGAATCTGCTATCAATGCATCTGACCCTGAGTTGGTCGATATAAGCCTCATATTGGGCACACCCACGTAGAAAACAAAAAGTGGCAGTAGCAGAAGCAGACCAGCTATTCCCAAAAGCTTTTTCCAGTAAATCAGTCTTGCGGATACAACACTTATCACTGCTGAAATTGCGTAAGCAAGTAATACTTCCCTCGAAGAATCAAAGAAGAATATTAACACTGAAAGCAGCAGAATAACCGGACCTGCAAGTCTCATTACGCCCGTTCGAAGTCTGCCATTTGTTTGTCTAAACCACAAGACTGCAAGAATTGTAAAAAGCACAGTGACCACAGGAAAAATCAGGGTGTGATTTCCGTAAAATGCTGCAGCTGCCAAAATATAGACAGAAATGAACCAGAAGTAGGATAGTTGGATAACGCGTTTCATAGCATAGCAGTAATGGTGTCCTTAAATAGTGATCGGTTAGGCTTTACTTTCGGGAATACCCGATCGTGAGCCGAGTTAGATTCACTGATTAAGCGAGTCGAAGCAAAAAAACTCTCACCGAGAAATCTAAAGTAGAAAAAAAAGGCTGATTAGAATGGCGTTAACCACTCCAATCAGCCCAAGAATTTTAAATATGTGTTTTTTGAGTTCGCTTATATTCTCGAATTTCATTTTTTTAATAAGAACACCAAATGAGATTGCAAGGGAGAGATTTAAAAACAACCCCATCGCCAGGACTGATTCAAGCGATTTACCCCCTGTCAAATTAAATACCAAACCAACGATAAAGCCGATGTTGGATACAAACAAGAATATATAAGCTTTTCTCATGATTTCATCAACAGCGAGAGTAAGCGATAGCCCATGAAACTACTGATGCTGCGCAACCTCCTACAACACCTACGACAACTGAAGTACCCCCAGTAAATATTGCTGTAGCTGCACCTGCGGCTATACTTGCAGATAATACGCCAACTGCATCGGCCGCTGCATCATCCTCACAAGCTTTAGACATCAAATAGTGATTATTTGGAAAATTATTAATCCACAATGGTACATTTTTATTATTTATGCTTTCAATTCTTTCAAATTCAGAAGCAGTAAGCTGAACATTGGTAAAATGTAATTCGATATCGTTAAAATAATTCTCTAATAAAGTATATTCCGAATTACTCAAATATAAACTAAGCTGCTGAATATCAAAAGCTCCTACATTCATGGAATCATTAATTTGATTTAGTTCCACCTCGCTTATGGATTCATTTGCAATTAATTCCAAAAAATAATTATTTTCAAATACTAAGGATTCATATTCATCGAACCAATCGTCTGTCGGTATAACCTGTGACTTTTTATTTACATCTTGTTGAGATGTCATAGGAGCGTCAATAGTTTTAGAACACGACGTGATCAGTAATCCGATAAATACACAAGCAAATAGGCAAAGATTATTCAAAAGTTTCATGAAGTACAGTTTTACTTTGCCTACTCTTTATCCGATTTTCAGCTACCTCGTCTCAAGGATGGGATCGATCTCTAAATCATTGATGGGTCAAATCAAAAAAAAAACGATTCGAACAAGAATTTTATGAAAATTATTTTTCACTCAAGCCATTAAGCGACAGACCGTAAGCAATCATCGCATAAATCAAAGCCGATTGATCCTCCCGTCCGCTGATATGAGATATATCCCGCCATTACGCGAGATTTATTTCGATTTAAAAGATAGCTTTCAGATAACGATTTATATCTTCCGCATATTTCCATTCATTTGTATATTGATAAAATGAAAGCAACAAAACTCAAAAAGCACCTTCTCCAAATCGCGGAAAAGCTCACGCCCGAATCGACACTGGAAGGTGTTTATCAGCACCTTTCGCTTCTAGCGGATATCGATGAAACCGAAGAAGACGTGAAAGAAGGCAATGTAATGACTCAAGATCAGGTTCGAGAAGCTTCGGGAAAATGGCTGAAGTGAGAGTTATAAAATCATTTACCGAACTACATCAAGAAAAGTAATCATTAGCAGGGTTTTTCATACTTCGAGAAATCCGAGTAAACTGAAGGGGATATAATTTAATACATCAAATCAAGCAGCCCAGCATGTCTATCACCAAAGTTTGGAGAAATGCCGATTGATCTTCCCGCCCGCTGATATGGGCTTTTTCGAGTTTTTTTAATCGGTCACGGGAAATTTAACATCACACACATAGCTACTCTAGTTGTGAAAAAAGGGGGAGACCGTGAACAAACGATCTCCCCATATGGGGTAAAGTAAGAAGTGTTTTAAAACATCTATTCAAAAAATTTAAAGCTTAATCGCACAATGATAAATTACGCTTTAACCTTTAAATCAATTGCTATTCAAACTCAAAAAAATTCTTTGAGCCCTAATAATCAGGATATTTCACCCTTTCTTTTCATATGATTTGTAAGTCCAATAAAGCAATGAAAAAATGAAAGTGCCGTAAACGATCCAGGATTTATCTTCCCAAACATCGAATGCAATCATAATAATAGCTGCAATAATACAGACGGAGATTGTTCGGAGAAACCCGTACTTGAGGATCCTTAAATTAATCTTTTTGTCCTTCATAATTCAGTGCAGAAACTTATTTATTAAGATGCCCAATCAGTAAAAGCGCTGCAGGCAGATGTTCCAGCGCCCCAACCTAAAGCAACAAAAGGATTTGCAGTTGTAAAGGCTGCTAAGCATGCGCCCCAAATATCATCCACTCCAACTCTCCACCAATTGATTGGTGCTTTTGGTCCGCCTGCTAGTAGTAAATCATAATTACCTAGTCCACCCTGCGATTTTGGTGCCCAAAAGTATAAAGAATACCTTGCGATACTGGACATTACTCTTAAGCAATTGGCTTCGTCAATGGGATGAGAGAGATAATTATAGTTTTGCTCATACAACTTTATCGCATCTATTTTTTGTCCTAAAGTCAAGGATTGATTGCCGGCGATATCTCTCAAATCAAAAAAATACTGAAATACTGCTTGATTATTTTGAAAAGATATGGCTAAAGGCGCTGAATAAGAATTTGAATCATCCTGACCATAATCGAAATTCTTCACCAGATACGCCGTATCTGCTGCTAAAACACCACAAAGCATTGCCGCTTCGCCTTTACTCAAAACATCTCCATCGAAAAGTTCATCTAATAAGAAATTGTTTAATATCCTATTATGTTCTACACCAGCAGAGTCCATTCGGTTATGAGCATTTGCAGGATTGACAGAAACTTTTTTGTGGGAATAAATATCTGATGAAATTGGGTTATCCTCAAACTCATCTTTTTGACACCCAATTAAGAATACCGCCCCCATTATGGAGGCTACAATTAACTTTTTCATAAGTAAACGAATAATTTAATACCTACTCTTTATCCGATTTTCGGCTACCTCGTCTCAAGGATGGGATCGATCTCTAAATCATTGGTGAACCAAAGAAAACATATCCGCTCCATTTAGCTTCACCTTTTACTCAATCGCCACGCATCATCACCCCAAAAACCACCAATGCATAAATCAAAGACGATTGATCTTCCCGTCCGCCGATATGCGCTTCTTCGAGTTTTTTGAGTCGATCCATATCGATTTGACCGGTGGATTCCAACATGTCGTAAGGCATAAGCTCGTTCAGGGTTTTGCGGCTGGAAAGCAGCGACCGAAGCGGCATTCCGAAACCCGCCTTTCGGCGCTTGGTGATATCTGGCGGCAACACATCGGCGTAAGCGGCTTTGAGTATCTTCTTGGAGCGGAGTTGGTTGTCGAGTTTGAAATCTTCTGGCAGGCCGGCGGCAAAAGCTACAAACTCGTGATCGAGGTAGGGCACCCGGCTTTCCAGTCCGTAGGCCATGGATGATCCATCGAGGTAGTGCAGGTTTTTTACCAAAAAATTTTCCATCTCAAAGTGAAATAGGTCTTCAAAGCTATTTCCCGAAAGGGAACCAAAAACCGACTGGTCCTTTCCCCGCCTTTACTTTTTGTAGGAGCGGAGCGGCAAGCCCTTTGAATCCGGGTACCGATTGAGCCATTTGGGTGAGCTTGAGCAAAAAATGACCGTTGTAGCCCAGGAAAAGTTCGTCGGCACCCATCCCGCTCAAAACAACGCGGTGTTTTTGTGCGGCCCTTTCGGCGATAAGCATAGCGGGAATAATCGAACCATCGGCGATTAAGTCGTCGCAGGCGTGGATAGATTGCAAGATCATTTCGGGGGTGAGCTGGTTCAGCCCGATGGGGATGGTTTCTAAATTTAGGCTCCAGGCATCGGCGAGTTGTTTGGCATAAGCCCCGTCCGAGGTGGTGCCTTCGGCTTTGAGGTCTGCCTCGTTTTTTACCGCGCAGTAGTGGGTGAATTCTTCGCCGCGCAAGTGGTAGGCTATAATAGACGAATCGAGTCCGCCGGAGAGGTAATTGGCAATGGGTACATCGGCCACGAGTCGCTCGCGGATAGACGCACCCAACCGCTCGCGAAGCTCAACCGCTGCATCTTTAAAACTCCCGCGAAACGGCGCAGTTTCAGATTTTAAATCCCAGTACTTTTCTTCTGTGCAGGATCCGGTGTGCAGATCAACTTTAAGCGCACAGCCCGGGGTTAAGCGCCGCACCTGGGTGTAAAGCGTTTCGTTGCCGGGGCTGTATTTAAACACTAAAAATTTGCCCAGTCCATCTTCTCGGAGGTGTAGCGACAATCCCGCTTCGCGAAAAGCTTTTATTTCGCTGGCAAAGGCAAAAAAGCCGTTGCCTTCGTAGATGTAGAGTGGTTTTACTCCGATTCTATCGCGGACCAAAACGAGTTGGTTTTGATTCCGATCGAGTATGGCGATGGCGAAATCGCCTTTGAGGTGTTTGGTGAAATCCATCCCGAACTTCAGGTAGAGCTTGAGCAGCACTTCGGTGTCGGTAGCTGATTGGAACGCTTCGCCCGAAAGGTGGGCGCGCTTGAGCTCCCGGTAATTGTAGATTTCTCCGTTAAAGGCAATAGAAATGCCGGCCTGATGCATGGGCTGGTTGCCCGATTCGCTCAAATCGATGATAGCCAGCCGGCGGTGCCCGAGAAAAACCCATTTAGCGCCAACCTTTTCCGAAATAGAATCGCCATAATCGGGGCCGCGGTGTGTAAGGGCGTTCAGGGCTTTTTGGCTCCGTTCCGGCTGTAGCTCATCTGCCACAAATCCAACTATTCCGCACATTTCTCCGAAAGGATTTTTTCAAAAACGCCGCTGAATTTTTCGGTCATCGCCGAAGCGGTAAACTGATTTTCGTAAAGCCTTCGCGATTCGCGTCCCATTTTTTCGCGCAAGCCGCCGTCTTTAAGCAGCAAGCCTATTTTCTCGGCCAGTTCGGTCGGTTCTGGATTTTCGAGCAAAAATCCGTTTTCGCCATCGCGCACACTTTGGGCAATGGCGCCGCGGTTGGTGCTCACCACCGGAAGTCCGGCAGCAATGGCTTCCACAACGCTCCAGGGGTGGCCTTCGGGCGATTTGGGTGCGAAGACAAAAATATCGGCATCGGCAAAAGCCTGCCATTTATCGCCGCCCGACACCGACGACCGAAGCTGAACAAAGTCAAGACCGGCAGCAATAGCTTCGCACTGCGCTTGGTAATGCGGGTTGTCCCACGATCCATAGGCCACAAATTCAAAGGCGGGTAGTTTGGTATCGCCTTTTACTTTTTCTAAAGCCTGCAGCAGTTCCAGCAACCCCTTCCCCGGAAGGAAATTTGCCAAATAAACAATGCGAAGTGCTCCGTTCTTTCGCGGCGGAAATTGAAAGTCGCCCCCGTTGGGGACGCTGTAAATAAGCTGTCAAGGCCGTCGAACCAGGTTTTAAAAGCGCTTCCGCGAAGCTGCACCACCACTTTGATTCGCGATTTGGCCGCCAGCCTGATAAATGGAATATCTTTGAAAAATCCGGCCGACGTTTGCCCGATGGGAACGAGCACCAGGTGGGGCTTTACTTCGCGAAGGGTTTGGCGGTAGGTTTGGTACAACCGGCTTATTTGAGCGATTTTCGAAAATTTTACTTTTCCCATCTCCTGCACCGAATCGTTTATCCGCGTATCGAAATGAAAAAGTTCGTAATCGTCTTTGAGCTCCGAGTTCAAAATGATCTCCGTGGCGATAGCCGGCCCCATAATAGGAGGCGGGAGCTTGCCCAGAATTAGTACGCGCGGTTTTTCCATTTGGAGAGTTGATTGTCGGGAAGGCCAACATAAGCAAAAATAGCCAGGGCAAAATACATAAACGGAGCGTAAATAGTGGGGGTAACGCTAATGCTGTAGAACAGAAGCGCAATTAATGTGGCAATAAGCAGGTAACGCTGTGCCATGGGCAATGCCAGTGCCCTTTTAAAAATACTGACCAGAAAAATGATATAAAAAGTAAGCCCCACTACGCCGGTGGCAAAAAGAATGCGCACAAAGTCGTTGTGCGAGCCGATGCCGATAAAATGGTAGACATAATCGAGTTTGATGGGGTATCCAAAAAACTGAACAGCGATATTCTCGGACGAAAACATGGTTAGCATCATCCGCCACCGCCCCACCCTGCCGTGGAGCAGTTTATCGGTGTCTTGCGTACCGGAATAAACAGCCAAATCGGTTTGCAAAAGTGGCGTAATGCGCTCGTCGACAACTTCACTTCCCCAAATACTCAGCGAAATTCCAATGATTATTAAGAGCAGAATGGCCACCGAGCGGTTTCGCGACTTAATATTGAAGGCGACAAACAACCCGATAACCAGAATGAAAATGGTATAGGTAGCGGTGTGGTGTATGTTTACAAGGCCTAGTACGCCCACCAAAGCAACGGGAATGAGGAGCCACAGCCTGCGCCGTAGCGAAAGGATATGCTGGCGGGAGAAAAAATAATAGGTCGCCACAATGGCCGAAAAGGTGATGTACATTCCGTAGCTCACCACATCGCCAAAATTACCCTGTATGCGGCTCAATCCGCGGCTCTCTTCTATGCGAAAGGGAATGACAGCCACCTCGTAAATAAGCAAAATCCCAACGAAGATAGAGCCGTATAAAAAGGCCTGTAAAATACCGTGCAAATCGCGTAGCTCGGTGATGAAAAGCCGCAGAAAAAAGTAAATATAGACGGGAAGGGAAAGTTTGAGTACAAACTCAATGGAAAGCAGGGAAAGTGGGTCGTAAAAGATCAGAAACGCGCAACTAAAAAGCACCGTAATGCCCCAGTATAAAAAAACTTTATCGATGCTGTTTAGTTTGGGCATGCGGTACTTCACCATAGCCGAAACTGCAAGCACCGGCGTGAGCACACCCACGATATAAGGCGGTGATAAAAACGGACTGACTTCTTTGAGAAAGTAAAAATTATCGACCAGCGGCCTCACCACAATAAGCAGGGGAAACCACCTCAGCGACCAGGGCAATTCGCGGAGCCATTCATACCATTCGCGGTGCGTCATCGAAATTTCTTACCGCTGCAAAGAAAAGGTGTTGGACTCTCCCATTTGATTATATGAAGCCAATTTTATCCACGAGTTACCAGAACTTCCCAACGGATGCTTAAATGCGAAGTAATTTTAGCGCCTGACTTTCCCACGAGAGTTGTTCCACGGCCTGTTCAGCTCTCTTCAACCTGTTTTTGGGATTCGTTATAAAATCGCCATTCGGGAATCCGCGCTGGCTTGGAAAGTACACGCCTTGTTCGGAGTTTTTAATCAGATGGCTCAGGCTTTTGTCGTCGGGAATAGCCACCGGTAGCCCCGTACCCATGGCCTCGACAATGGAAATGGCTGGCGCCGTGTAGAGCGCGGCATCTGCGGCGTTGTAGAAGGCGTTTAGTTCGCGGCGTTCCACGTGGGGCAAGATTGCGAACCGATGATCACCCAGGTCACTCGCCAGTTTCGCGCGAAGCTTTTGTGCATACCCGTCTTCGCCGCTGCCCACCAGAATCCACTTCTGGTGTTCCGACGATTTTTGAAAATAAGGAATCGCCGCTTCCAGGTTTTTCTCGGGGCGGATGCGCGTAGCCGTAATCACCACCCGATCTGTTTCGGCCAATCCGAGTTCGCGGCGCTTCTCACTTCGAATCGCATCGCTGAAAAAAAACTCATCGGGGTGGAAACCGAGGCTGATAAAGTGTTCGCTTCCGCGGAGTATATTTTCAAACTTTCCGCCGAGCATTTTAGCAGCCGCTTCGAAACTTTCGGGGGTATAGGCCACCAACTTTTCGCTTTTGCGGATGGCCGTTTCGTAGGTGCTCCGTTTAAAAACGTCGAATAAAATTTTTGTTTTTAGGCCGGGAGAATTGCCGTAGCTCGAAGCGTTATCGCCAAAGAGCGTTGTAATGGGGATGTTTAGGTCGTAAACCGGTTTTGGATATCGCTTTCCAAGGCCGATAACAATTACCTTATCGGGATTTGATTCTTCAACGGCCATTTTCACACCCCGCGCTGCGACAATCTGCCCCAGCGTAAAAAAGGGCTTTAATCTGATCACTTTCACCCCATCCGGCGCTTTTCCAACAGTGCTGTGCAGGTGTTTTACATAATGGGGAATGGCGGTGGAAGTCACTACCGTTACATCGCATTTCAAAGCCGAAAGGGCTCGCGCCAGGTGCACTTCTATGTAGCCCATAGCCGGAATAAAGTGGCCGCAAACCAGGGTGATTTTCATACCAGTTTCACCTTGAAAATTTCCATCCACCGAAGTAAGCCAAAAATTCGCCAAAACTCCGACTGTGCAGCATTGGAATCGATGGCATTCCGAAGGAGATTTTGGATGGCCGCACCGTCAAAAACGCGATCGAGCTCCAGATCTTTCCACTTTTTTTCGAGTTGGGGCATGAGTTCCTTTCGCCACTCGCCCTGTGGCACCACAAAACCGAGTTTATCGCGTCGCCAGGCCAATTGGGGCAGCCCCGATTTGTCGAGCGCTTCGCGGATGGGGTGCTTGGTCCACCCGTTTTTGAGCTTTGCATCTGCCGGCTGAGAAAGGGCCCATTCCACCAGCCGGTGGTCTAAAAAAGGCACCCGGCTCTCTATTCCAAATCGCATGGCGTTGCGGTCTTCGTAGTGCAGGAGCTCCAGCATCCCGAAGGTAACGCTCCGGATGGAGAGCTCCCGAAAGTCCGATGCGCCCCTTTTAGGCGGACTGAGCGCCGATGCGGTTTTTTTATAATCGGGATGGATTAAGTCAAAGCCCAGCCTGTTTTTCTTCCTCGCCAGTACTTGCAGTCCTTTTGGAAGGTTGTAGAATAGCGACCGCATCATCGCCATTTCCATTTTGGGATTGAAGTTTTCCTTGAGGGCTTTCATTTCCCGATTAAAGCGCTTTACATTTCCCGTTTTCAAAATCGCCAGCAAATAGGCGCCAGCGAAGGGATAGTAGCCACCGAGCATTTCGTCGGCGCCCTGCCCGTCGAGCAATACTTTTACCCCATTTTGCGCGGCCGACAGCATTACGGAATACTGCGCAAATACGGATGCCGATCCGATGGGCCTTTCCTGGGATGTGATCAAATCGTCAAAGGCATCATAAAAATCTCTTGCCGTAGGGTGATTGAAGTGCTGATTGAGCGAAGGGCATACCGCGTTCAGCTCTTTGGCAAAACCCGACTCATCGATATCCGAATCGGGAAACGCGCAGGTAAAGGTTTGCCGAACGCTGCCGCAGGCTTCTGCAACGATAAGGCTCGAATCTAGTCCGCCGCTCAGGCAGGCGCCCACTTCCACATCCGAAACCAAATGCTCCTGAATACTCCGGGCAAAATGCTCATTAAAAGTTCCGTTGGCGTATTCGCTTTTGTTAATTCTACTGCGGAGGTCGTAGTATTGGGTCTCTGTTTTTTCAAGACTGTCCAGATCGAAGTTCAAGAAATGCCCGGGCTTAACCGCTTCCATATCCTTAAAAAAAGTCTCGCAGGGATTGGTAGTGGCGCCGTAAACCAAAAACTCGAGCATCTTGGTTCGCTCCCATTCCGGATCTATCCCCGGTAGGGAAAGCAGTGGTTTTACCTCGCTTGAAAAGGCGAGACCCCCGTTTATTTCGCTGTAGTAGAGCGGCTTTATTCCAAATCGATCGCGGGAGAGCACGAGTTTGTTTTTTTCCAGATCGAGGATGGCCATCCCCCACATTCCGCGGAATTTCGAAAACACTTCCTCGCCGATTTTGGCGTATAAGCGGAGAATCAATTCGGTATCTGAGTTGGATGTCATTTCGATTTGATACCGCTCCTTCAGTTCCCGATAGTTGTAAATCTCCCCATTAAAAACGATGTGCACATCGCGGTGAGGGTGTTTCATCGGTTGGTGGCCTTTCGGCGAAAGGTCCAGGATAGAAAGTCTGCGGTGAAGAAGAGCGTTCGGGGTGGGAAGGTCTTCGGGAAGCGGCTCCAAATCTTCTGCGGCCGTTTCGTCGCCCGAAAAAGCCATGGCCACTCCTTCGCGCACCAGCAGAAACCCCTCGTCGTCGGGGCCGCGGTGGCGCAGCATAGTTGATGCCTTGCGCAGGCCGTGGCCATTTACGCCCTTAAAATTCCAAACGCCGAAGATCCCGCACATGGTGCAAGTATAGTTTAAAATGATTGTCTGAAATCACTGAGACTTTTAAAATTGATACCGATTCAAGAGAACACAACATATTTCTCTCTTTTCCACTGATAAAAATGCGGTCAATCTACCTGCTGAATCAAAATCGTGGGGAACTTTCCCAAAGTCTCGAACTTTGGGAAAGTTCAACACCAGTGAATTCGGGGCTTAAAGCTTAATTAGTAAAACCGGGTAGTTCCGCTTTTATTTCATTTATCAGCAGTACTTCCAAAGGACTTTGAGATTCCTCGCTGCGCTGCGGAATGACAGCGGTCGTTTTTTGAGGAGGGTTCAGGGGGATTTTTGCGCGGCTCCGCCGCGCAAAAATCCCCCTGAACCAAAACAACCCTTATGCCTGTGATTCCGCAGCGCAGCGAGGAATCTTGTGAAAAGTACGCAATCAGAATCATTGGAAATTGTAACTTGGCCTAAGGAGGATCGAGACGCCTCAACCAGATGTCTCTGAC
>JAIVHP010000008.1:0-17717 GCA_020201045.1 Flavobacteriales bacterium | reverse complement strand
AACCAGATGTCTCTGACTTTGCATTTCGGCAGTATACTTTGACCGCAGCAGCGCAGCTACTGCGGAGCGAAAGATATTCAGAAATAAACATTCACCAACACCGAAGACGCCGTATTCAAATTGAATCCTCCCGGGTTTCCGAATCGGTTTGAATCACTATCGGCGACGGCACCATTCAGCCCGATCTGAACACCTGCGCTGAAGTAGTCAGAGAAAAAGTACTCTCCTCCCACCCCAAAACCAAAGACAAAATCAACGGGGTTTGGGAGATCTTCCCTTTCACTTCCCGATTTATCGGGTATCGCGACCAAAACCCCAAAACCCGGTGCCAAGTAAGGGCGCATCTTCCCTTCGCGAAGATATTGCCTGAAAGAAAGGCCAAAACCCAGGTCAAGCCCAACCGTCTCGGCAAAATTCAACTGAAATGAAGGCACCAGAGCAGATTTTTCACTCACCCAAAAAGGCATTAGAATTCCAAACTGATCTGATTGAATCGATGCAGAAAGGCCAAATTTTCGGGTTGTTTCATCCCCATTCTCAGACTCTTGCCCGAATGCAAAAACCCCAATAAACAAAAAAACAAAAGTTATCGATCTCATTTTAAAAAGTTAAGTATTTGCGAACGGCTAAATTATCGTACAAATAGTAGCCGTCAATTTCCAGATACAACCTGTAGTCGCCCGGCTCATCAACCTGAATGGTGACATCAATTACAGAGCTGTACTCTCCATTGGTATACGTCCCTTCCCAAACAACGAGTGAATCGTTTAATACCTGATGGAATGCACCGTTTATAAAACTACCGTTCGATTGTTGGTTCGCAGCGCTATTTGCACTGACTAAAATGGCTTTTCGCGGCCCGTCTGGGATTGGGCCACCCACATTTGATCGCCAGCTAATACTGCCCGTTTCACTTAAATCATACCACAACGGATTGGGAAAAGTTATCATCTCGACTTTTCCTTGTTCCGTCTCTACTTCGCGAAGCGTATTTGGAATACCGACCACCCGGAGTGGTATACCATTTTGGTCATAAGCATAATACCCTGTATTGACCGGTGCAATGCCCGCATGTGAATAAGGAATATGAGCCGGAGGTTCGTTCTCTTTTGCGCAAGCACAGATTAGAAAAATAATGCCCAATATCGTCGCTCTGCTAATCATGGATTCAAATATAACCGAATATGGAAATTGACGGGACATGTGAATCAATTTTTTTCTCTGGAATTGTTTAAATTCAGATTATTCTGGAGCAAACTTTTCCAAAGTCTCGAACTTTGGAAAAGTTCAATAACAAGTGAATTCGCGGCTTAAAGCTTAATCGGTAAACCCGGGTAGCTCTTTTATTTCAATAAGGGCTGTATCGTTTTTTCCAGCAATGCAGACCAGTTGCAAAATCCGAATTTATTCACAATCCCGGCTCTAATTTGAACAGGGTCGTACTGGTGCAAATTTTTGATCATTTTTCTCAACCCATCTTCGAGATTAAGCGGGTCTACCGGAATGCAATTGCTATCGAAGGAGAAATCCACAGGTCCTGTTCGATCGGTAATCACCACCGGAAGTCCCGTTGCCATCGCTTCGGCAGCTACCAACCCAAAGCTTTCAAACTCGCTGGGAAAAACCAGAAAAGCCGATTCGCAAAACAAGGTGCGCATCTCTTCGCGGGTGAGTTGCTTCCGCAGAAATTCTACCCGCGACTCCAGTTGATTAGAAGCGATAAAAGTTTCGATTTCATCTGCTTCCAGGCCAGTGCCGGCGATGGTGAGCCGGTAGTCGGGGTGTTGATCCGCAACGGCACCAAAAGCCTTTAAGGTTCGCAACCCGCCCTTAAACGGATCGAGTCGTCCGAGAAAAAGGATTCGCTTCGCAGAACTCAGTGGCTTAGTGCGAAGCGTAAAAAAATCGGTATCCACGGGATTGCCCAGCACAGCCGTTTTTTTGGGTTGTATCCCGCTTTCGCGGATTTCCGTTTCCAGGTGACTACTTACCGGCATCACCAAATCGGCCTTTTCCATGATTCCCTTCACCCGCCTTAGGATGGCCGGACGGTGTGAAATAGCAGACCACGGCCCTGTGTGTTCAGTAATGACAAAAGGCACTTTCCAATAATCGGCGAGCGCCGCCACCCACTTTCCCCGTTGTGCCGTTCCGTGGAGGTGAATAAGATCTGGCCTGGGGAGTTTTTTAGCGAACTGCAAACTCTGCCACTCCCAATAGGTGTAGGCAGCGACATTGAAGGGGAACTTCCATTTTTTAGCGAAGAGGTGCAGGTCGTATGACCGAGCCCCTTCCGCTTCTTCGTAAACGCCTCGGTACCACGGGTTGGTATTGAAAACCGTGACATCGGCAAAACCCTGCATGGCTTTTACGTAATCTTTCATAAAAATCCCCGCAACGGGATTTTCGTCGGTAGGGAAATTTTCGGGGATGAGTAGGATTTTCATTTAATACTTCAAAATATCACCGAGTGTTCGATGAACTTTTTCGACTTCGGTAATAGGTATATGACCCATTCGTTCTACTAATCGCTTCTTGGCCAACGTTCTCATCTGCCAGGTCAAAACTTCGGATGTTTTCTGCAAGCCGTTCTTCTTTGAAGGATCCAAAATTAAATTTCCGTGGTAGCGCTTTAACTGCGTCGTCAATGGACAGACAATGACAATATCCGTGTTCTCATTCAGCAAATTTCCGCTTACAACCAGGACGGGGCGTCTTCCCGATTGCTCGCGACCTTTTACCGGGTTGAGTTCAGCCCACCAGATCTCACACTGCTTCACTTTCGAGCTTTTTGTAATAATCTGCCAGCCCTTCTTCAGCAAGAGCTATTACATCCGCATCATCATCCATCCGTTTGAAAGATTTTAGGTAGGCGGCTTTATCCATGTGCTCCATATATACCCGCAGTGATCTTTCGATAAGCTGATTTTTTGGAATTCCGTATTCTGCCGCTTTCTCTGACAGAGCCTTGAAAAGCTCATCGGGCAGTGAACTTGTATAGGTTTTCATAACTACGAAACGTATTTATGATATAAAAATACAAAATAAACTTACGAACTCCCTACAATTCGCGGATAAATAAGTCAAATCACAGGCTATATGTCGTTTTTTTGAGAAGAATATAGATCACAATTTAATCTTCTGTATGCTGCGAGAAACTCCATGCACTGAACCAATGCCGCGAGCTGCCATCTGCAAGATGTGCAGCATATTTCAAACATGCAGAAAAAACAAATTCCACAACGCAACGCTTCGCATTTATGCTGGATTACTCCGTTCGCGCGGGCTAGTGCACAGCCCAGTCGTGAGAACCCCCGGAGCAAGTCCGGGGTTAGTTTTAAATCCCTGGAGACTAAACTCGCAGGATTACTCCATTCGCACAACCTCGTGCACTGGCTAGTCGTGAGACCATTCACTTTGTTCACTTAGTTGCAAATCCTGCGAAGCATCGGATTACTCCATTCGCGCAAGCTTGTGCACATTGCAGTCGCGAGACCCCCCGGAGCAAGTCTTTAATGAATATTCCGGCAACGGGATTTTCATTGGTGGGGAAGCTTTCGGGGATGATGAGGATTTTCAATTGATCAATTTATTCTTTTTACTAGCGCAATGTAAGTTTTTCAGGATCTCTTCTAGAGTCCCAAATACGAATAACAACCAATGCGTCCTTATCGATCAGATAGTAGATGAGATAACTTCTTACCAATCTTATCCGCACATCTCTGAAACCTGTTTTTTTGCCCTGATCAGGAAATTCTGTGATTTGCTCTATCGCTTCCTCTATTAAACGATCGAGTTTTTCACTGTACGATTTAGACTTATTTCGCTCAATCCAATATTCGAGAATTTCGAATTTGTCACGAAGGGCTTGTTCCGTCCATCTTATTTTTTTCGAAGCCATTCCCTTGTACGGCGTTTAACTTCCTTTTGGGGGATGGTTTTTCCCTCCCCGTATTCTCGAAGTCCTTCCTCAACAAAATCCTTTTGGCTTTGGGATAATTCTACCGTATCCCCGATTAGTTCAAGCTCAAGATCGATGATTCTGAGTAACTCGTCTAAAATAGATTTATCGTCAATGGCTCGAATCTTTTCTAACAATATTTCCTTTGAACTCATAACTCAATAATACGGAAAATTAGCCATTAAATCCATCATGCGCTAAACCGATGTCGCAAGCCGCTGTCGGCAAGACGTGCAGCATATTCCAAACATGCAGAAATATCATCACCTTCCAAAAACGGATAGTCTTCCAGAATTTGTTCTTTGGTCATTCCCGAAGCTAGCAACTCCAGCATTTGCTTCACCGAAAATCGCATATTTCTAATTGTCGGCTTACCATTCAGTACTTGAGCTCGTTGCTAAACAGTCGGGAAAGCCCCAGGAATGACTGGTTGTAGCGAAAGCTTTGCTGCAAGTGAAATCCACTGCCCAAAACCTTTTCCATCAGATCTTTCTCCTTCACCTTGTTCAGTTTGTACTTATCTTTTCCCACCAGACGGCGCATGCCCAGATAGGTATGTATCAACTTCGCAAACCAGTGGTCGCTGTCGGTGTTTTGCAGAATAAGTTGGCCGCCCGGCTTCACCAGTTTCATAGATTCGTCGAGAAACCGCATCGGGTTGTTGATATGCGCCAGGATACCGATATTCATCACCAAATCAAATTGCTGTCCCTGGAAATCGTGCGCGTAAAAATCGCCATTGATAAAAGTGACTTTCTCCCTTTCGGAATCCGGAACCCGCGACCTGGCTGTGGCGATCATATTTTCGGAAAAGTCCATCATGGTGATCTGTCCGAAATGAGATAGAAAGGGAGCGGAGATATCGCCTGTTCCGCAAGGCATATCGAGCACCTGAGTGAAATGTTCATCGCCGATTAAATGCGCTACCGTCTCGGCGCGAATACGCAGGTTGTAGTTGTACGTAAGGTACACATCGGTGCGTTCGAAAAACGCCTTTACTTCATCGGTATTCATGCTCTGTTGCGGATATGCTTTAAGGGCGAGCCGGCAAAAATACCATAAGCGGTGAGATTATCGCCCTTTACCACAAGCGAATGCGCGCCAATCACCACACCATCGGGCAGCTTAGCCCCGAGAAGCAGAACAGAGTGCGTGCCGATTAACACGTCATTTCCTATTTCAATATCAGCTCCGTGGCTGTCCTGATTTACAATTAAATCGGCCCTGGAAGTATTGTGAAAGCTTCCGCGGATGCTTACGTGCTCGGCAATGGCCACGGCTTTGCCCATGCGAATGGGGTGGGTGCTGCTGTACCGGCCAAAATCTCCTAAAGTGCAGCCATCGCCAATGATCAGGCTTCCCGAAGATGTAATTTCAAAAATGATTCCCCTGCCCATGGATACATTCCTGCCTATTCGGATATTTCCGCTGGGAATTTCCTTAAAAGTGGGAAGGCGCAGCGCGCGCAACCCCGGAGCCACTGCACAGCCCAGCGCCCGGAGATACAGGGTGAGCAAAAATCCGTTTACACGGTACCTAAATACAAGAATGTAGCGAAACAGTGTACTCAAGACCATCTTTTTTTAACCATCGATTTGTATACCGATCGGAAAATGGGTAGCCGGGCAAACATAGCTATTATTCGCTGCTTCTTAGCTTTAGCCAGGCACCTATCGTATTCGCGAAGCATTTCGGGATGGTGGCTCAAGTTCATTTCGCGCTGTATTTCGGCTGCTTCCCGATAACTCTCACAAGAAAGATTGCTGATGCCGCCGGTAGAAAAGACAGCCAGCTCGCGATCGATATACTCGAATAAATTTCGATCCAGGTATGCGCGCAGGAGCCAATGGTAGTCTGCGGCGAGCTTAAACCGCAAATCGTATCCGCCGTGTTTCTCAAATAGCTGCCTGGATATAAAAGTGGCCGGGTGAAAGATGCCCATGGTATGGGGCATGCGATCAAGGGCGGGCTTTTCAATTCGCGATAGGGTATCTCCGTCGAGCACGCGTTCCTTGCGGATGTTGCCGTATAAAATATCTGCGGTTCCGGCAGCCTGCGAAACGGCTTCTATGGTGTGGGGCAAATAAGCGTCGTCGCTGTTTAAAAAGGCGATGTATTCTCCCCTGGCAAGGGCAATGCCTTTATTCATGGCGTGGTAAATGCCTTCGTCGGGTTCGGAAAAAAAACGGTGCACCAGGCCTTTGTATTCCGATACAATCTCGGGGGTGCGGTCTGTGCTCGCTCCATCGATCACAATAGATTCAAAATCTGTATTCGATTGATCGGCCAGCGACTTCAGCATACGGCCAATGGTGGCTTCTGAGTTGTAAGCCGCGGTGATAACCGATACAAGAGGCGTCTTAGACATTGTTCAGTTTATCTGCGAGAACTTTCGACCACTTACTCCAGGAAAAATGAGCGGCTGAGTGGTCTCGAATGTGCTTTAAAATGGCCTTTTCTTCCGATTTGGCTATGGCCTGACGCAGCGCATCGGCAAAGGATTCGGGATTGTTGTCATCGAAAAAAGTACCAAATTTACCGCCATCGCAAAGGTCCTGATAGGCCGCCATACCTTTGTGCCCCACCAGCACATTCCCAAAAAACAGGGCTTCCGCGTAAGCGATACCAAAAGACTCAAAACGCGATGGAAGAAAAAACACCCTGGCGCGGCTATACTCCCTGTAAAGGGCATCGCGGGCCGGCCCACCGAAAGTATAACCCGCTCCTTTTTGGGTGTGGTTTTATACTTCGATTTCAGGTAGATATCGTTGCAGCCGTTGGGGAGGTAAATAAGTTTGTCGCGCCACTCCGGATAGGTTGCGCGGGCAATTTCCAACCCTTCTTTGTTTTCTACAGAAACCAAGTCGACCAGGCGGTGAAACCGTTTTTCGAGCCGGCGCATAGCCAATTGCTTGAGTGGATTAGCGGAGAATTTTTTTCGCGATTTCAGATACGAATTGTAGGCATCGAGCTTCAGATACAGCCTTCCCTGCGGATTGTGCTTTTTGTACCACGCTCCGTAAGCGAGGGTATGGCGACTAAAGTGCCATAAGTTGAGCACGTCGATATGCTTCGCTTCGGTTTTAAAGAAGTTCAGTGCCGATCTTTCGAGAAAAAACCGCTTTCCGCGATCTTTTAGCGTTCCCACCTGCAGGCCGCGAACTTCAGTGGCTAGGGCGTGCAGCTCATCGCCGGTTTCACTGGTCATCAGCGCTACATCGTAGCCGTGGCGGCGCATGTAATAAGGCAGCAACCCCACATCTTTGGTCAGGTGAACATTGTAGAGTTTTGGAAAATAGGTTACCCAGCGCATTAGTATTCGATCAGAAATTTTTTGATGCCCAGCGACCTGCTGAGCTTGCGCTCTACTCCACGCACCATCATCTTGTACTTGTTGCGGTGCAAGCTTTGTCCGTAACTTCCCGAAACACCGCGGTATTCCGGGTTTTCGGGCAGGAGCGCTGTGCGGTTAATCAAGTCCGTGCCGGTGATGTAATCGTAAAGCACGTGTTCAATATATCTACCTTCGCCATCGTTTGCCCGGGTGTACAATCCCGCAAAATGCTCGGAATAAGTGGACTTGCTCACGCCGAAAAATCCGGTAATGGCCACCTTCATCTTCCGGTGTAAGTCGATGTTTACGTCGGCACTTAGCTGCGACACAAGCGATGAAAAATTCCGTACGATGTATCTACCGGTAACTTTTACCAAAAAGTCTTCTTTCATGTGCCCGGCCACAAACCGATCAATGGTGTAAAACTCCTGGAAACCCTTTCCCCGGGTTTGGTCGGTGTGGGTGGGGAAACGGAGTACTTTAAAATTTGGGCGTTCCAAAAACTGCTTAAAGTCGTTATCGCCATCGATGTCGAAGGATGAGTTTTCCAGAAAATACACCGGCAAGTGGGTTTTGTCGAGGTAAAACCGAACCGCTTTTTTGTAATCATTCAGCCGTTCATTTACATCGCTACGGGTCACCAAAACCGTATTGGGTTCGATGGTGGCAGTCATGCAAATACAGGGATTCTTCATCGGGTCAAATATAAGATGGAGATTTGTTTAGTTTTGGGCGTGGCCAGAACAATTATCCATATCGGTATGCCGAGGTGTGCGAGCACCTTCTTTCAGCGCGAAGTTTTTTCGAAATTCGAGGGGTTTCACTTCTATGGAGTAGAGACCAGCCACTACAGCAATACCTTTCAAAAGCTGCTTTACCAGGACGAAAGCAAATGGGATTTAGAATCTGCAAGGGCTTTTGCAGAAAGGCTTCCGGGCTCGAACCGCATTTTCTCGAACGAATTATTCAGCGGCCAAACGGCATTTATAAACGCGGGGAATAGGAGCAGAACGGCGCGAAGGCTGCGCGATCTGTTTCCCGATGCAGAAATACTCCTTTTCGTGCGAAACCAGGTAAGCTTGCTGGAGTCGCTGTATTCCATTGCCGTTTACGGAGGGTTTAGCGGAACTCCGCAGGATTTTATCAAAATCCCGGACGATCAAATCAACTACCACACCTTTGAACCCGGCGAGCACCTTGACTCGTTCCGCTACAGTAATTTGGTAGAGACCTACCGAAATCTATTCCACGAAGTGCACCTCGTGGTTTTCGAAGATTTTTCATCGAATCCATCACTGTTTGTGGAGCAATTGCTGAGCAGGCTCGCAATAGAAACAGATGGTAAAATAAACATTGAAACAAGGCATAATCAAAGCCTTTCGCGGAGGCAGTTGGCGCTTTTAAGGATACTCAATCGATGGAAGCCACTGATTAACCGCGAAGACAATATGCGGCTATTGGAAATAGCTCCTGAAATTGACGAGCAAAAAAATGTATCCACCCGCTATCTATCTGTTCCAGATTCCGGTAGCCGTACCGCGGATAATTTTTAGCGTCTGTGCAGGCTGGAAGAGCAATCTAAAGCTCATCCCAATAAGTGTGGCCAGGATTACTCCGGCGCTTCCCAATGCGGGGAAACCCGCCAGGAAAATGGAAAGGGGAATATTTACAACAGCGATAAACACAGCGTAGAAGAGCGAGATTTTAAGCTTGCCCAGGCCGCTGAGGAAAGTTCCGAAAATGCTGAGAAAAGTAGAGATGATAACCCATACCATCATAAAGAAATTCAAGACGCGAGGTATTTCAAGCGCATCGCCAATCCAAAACGTGTAAACCAGAGGCGCGGCGAAGAACATTGCAACAGCTACAGCAGATACCAGCGCCCAGAGAAGAAGCAACCGCTTTACCACTTTTTTAATCCACACCATATCCTTTTTTACGTAGGCTTCGGTAAATGCCGACCAAAAAGGGGTGGTAACCAATGCAAAAACAACAGCGGTTAAATTGAAGTAACGGTAAGCAATATTGTAGGCCGGTACTTCTTCCGGACCCAAAACGTGGGTAATAATCAAATTATCAGTCATAAAAACCACGAGTGCAGCACCTTGCAGGATAAAAAAGGTCATACCCAATCCCAGAAGTTTTCCAGAAAGTGAAAAGTCAAGGTATTTTATCCGCGGTCTGTAATCGAGGTAAATTCCCGAAAACAAAAAGATATTTGCAAGAACGGGAATGGCCAGATTAATACCCCCGAGGTAGATAGCCAGCTCGGGCAGGTTTACTTCTCCCCTAACCGAGAGAAAGAACAATGCCCCCAACTGAAGGATGTTCACCAGCGTATTCATCAGGTTTGAGAGCGCCGGCCGCTGATCGGCGGTTACAATCATTTTAATGAGTTGAAACACAAACTGAGGACAAAAAAGCATTACCAAAATAAACGCCATCTCATTTACCTGTCTGGCGAGTACTTCGGGTGTGGCAAAAATCACGGCCCAATCAACAAATAGATCGGCAATTAAAAAGCCTGCCAGAATAGCTGCTGAAATTCCGCCAATTAGTGCGTAGGCGGTGCTCACGTATTGTGCTGCCAACTCCTTTTTACCTTCGGCTTTTGCCTGAGCAAAGCGGTTGCGAAGGCCATTCCCCATGCCGAGATCAAAGAAATTAAACCAGTTTATCACCGCACTTACCGTGAGCCAAATTCCAAAAGATACATCGGTAAGTAAATCGAGGTAGAGTGGGATGACAAGAAAACTCACCCCGGCATTGATAAACTTAAGTCCCGCAGCGTAGAGAATATGCCTTAGAATTCGCTTTCCCCTTTCGTCTGAAGTAATTTCCGTAATCTGCACCGTAAACATACCCGTATCCATATCCGTAACCACCGCTGTAGCCATAGCCTGTCGAACGCTTTTTCGCGGCGTTAAATACAATTCCCACATGCTTCAGCTGGCCTTTTTCGTAGAGTTCGTTGGCTTGAATAAGGTGACTTTTTCGCGTTATGCCATCGCGCACCACAAAGATGGTACTGTCCACGTGGTTGGCCAGAATTAACCCGTCAGACACAAGCCCGATTGGCGGGGTATCGATTACAATTTTATCGAATTGTTCTTTCAGTTCATTGATGAGTTGTGTCATTCTATCTGACATGATGAGCTCTGAAGGATTAGGCGGTGTTGGGCCCGATGGAATTACGCTCAGGGTGTCGCTGAAGCTGCTCTGCTGAATTACCTCGCTGAGGGTTGCATTTCCGCTCAGGTAATTGCTGCACCCAATTTTGTTTTCGATATTGAAGTCTTCTACGATTCGGGGTTTTCGCATATCGAGGCCTACCAGCGCAACCTTACTCCCAGATGCAGCCATAACCGTGGCCAGATTCATCGCCGTGAAGGTTTTCCCTTCCGTTCCCACCGATGAAGTGATCATGGTAACGCTCGAATTTGAATCGGAGTGAAAAAAGCGAAGATTGGTGCGAATGCTTCGGTACTCTTCAGCGATAGATGAGCGCGGTTTATCTACCGCCACCAGCGCCGACTTTTGCTTGCTCAACCTCACGACGCCGAGAAGGGGAATGGCAGTGAGCTTTCGGATAGTCGATAATTCCGATATCCGGTCGTTGAGCTTTTCTATCAGAAAAATGATTAAGACCGGGATGATTAAGCCTAGAATAAGGGCAATGGAATAAGCGCGTTGCGGTACAGGCGATATCGGCCCCGGAATTACCCGTGCCTGATCTACTATGCGTGTATCGCTTTCGGTAGCTGCCAGCGAAATACCCAGTTCTGCGCGTCGCTCGAGCAAAAACATGTACAGGCTTTCCTGAATGCGAAACTGTCTTTCTATTTCCAGTAATTCGCGTTCGGTGCGGGGAATATTCGAAATCCGACTTTCGTATTTAGCAATGCTCTCTTCCAGTTCACCAGCCGAATTTTGAAGGCTTTTCTCGATGTTCTGAATATTCTGAAGCAGCGACGAGCGCGTGAGTTCAATTTCGGCATTGATCGGTACAAGTCCGGGATCAAGAGCCGTGCTTCGGTTGAGTATAAGCTGTCGCTCGCTCTGTAATTCAGATAACTTATTGATCAGTTTCGTAAGCAAGGGGTCTGAAATATCGAGGGCAGCGGGAGCGATATCGCGCAAATCCTGATTGTCAAGAATGTAATTCTTGAGTTGCCGAATTTTTCCCAGCCGGCTGTCGTTAATGGCCTTTTGCGCATCGAGTTCTTTTACCCTTTCCAACACAATTTGAGATTCCGACTCCAGATCTACAATTCCCTTTGATACTTTGTACTTTTCCCGGCTGGTTTCGATACGCTCAAGGTCTGCTGCAATCTCATCGAGCTGATCATCCATAAATTCGGCGGTTGCTGCGGCGGCTTTGTTCTTTACATCAATGTCGTTTCGCAGGTATACTTCGATGAGCTTATTCACGAAATCTAAACCCTTTTGCGGCACTTCATCTTCGAGGTAAACCTGTAGCACTGTGCTTTGGCTTCGCGCAATAGCCACAGAAAGCCGGGAGAGGTATTTGTTTTGATTTGATGCAATGGTATTAAACCGCACCAAATAATTCTTCTTGTCGAACCCCGGGTCCTGAAGAAGTTGTTGTCCGGGAAAATTCTCGCGCTTCTGAAGGGCTATTTCGCCCATCCCAATATCTAATGTGTCGCCAAAAGCCCCTTCAAATTTTTTGCTTTCATCGCCCAAATCGTATTCCAGCGAAAAGCGATTACCGTTAATTAGAGCAACGCGGTAATCTTTAAAATAAGCCCCGTATTCCAAATGATCTATTGCGACTTTAAACGGGCAGTCGACGTAGACTTCAGATATCTTCACATCGCCCACTAAAAAATAGGAAACATCAAAGTCGAGCTCGTTCAGGGTTTTTGCCAAAATGGCGTGCGACCGCAAAATTTCGATATCGTTTTCAATGTTTCGCGACCGCGGTTCTACATCTAATTGTTTTAGGAATTTTTCCTTTCCAAAGTTGTCGTCTTTTACCAGGAGTTTTGCCGTTACGGCGTAAGTGGGGTTGGTGTACCAATTGTAATATTTGGCTGCGCCAAATGCCAGCAAAAGGGCCAACACAAAAAGATACCAGTAACCGATGTACTTGCTCAAAAAACTTTTGAGTTCGAAATCACTGTGCTCCCTTTTGGGTTGATTCAGGTTTTCGTTGGCCATAGAACTATTGCGAAATACTAATTAAAACCGTGATAAAAGTGAGCGAACTGATAACGAGTGGCAAAATGCGATAGGCGTTGTCGTCGGCAGAAGTCTTTCCCTTAGTAGGTTCGATGTAGAGCACATCGTTATTTTCGAGGTAAAAACCCTGTCCGTTTAAAAATTCCGTATCGTTCAAGTTGATCCGGAAATAAGATTTTTCACCTTCGTTGTTTCGAATAACCACTACGTTATCGCGCTTTCCGTAAATGGTAAGGTCTCCGGCATAGGCAAGGGCTTCGAGCACCGTTACCATTCCGTCGGCAATATCGTATACGCCCGGGCGCGACACTTCTCCCAGAACAGAAATCTGAAAACTCACCAGCCGAATATTCACCGTAGGTTTCTGCAGGTAGTCTGTTAAAAGCCCCCTTACCAATTCTTCCGCTTCATCAGTTGTATTTCCCTCCAACTTTACTTTGCCGATCAAGGGTAAATCTATGGTTCCCTCCCGGGATATTTGATAGGTATTACCTGCGTAGCGCTTATCTACCGAGCTTCCCGATTTGTAGAAATACTCGTTAGATTCTTTGCTAACGCTGGTAATATCAATTTCAATAATGTCGTTTGGCTTAAAGTAGTGAATCGGCTGCTCCGTCGGGTTAAATTTACCTTCGTCATTACTGCTGATGTCGTTAAAATACGTGACACTATTATGGGACACACACGATGTCAGAAAGGCCACACTCAAAACTATCAGGACGTATCTCATTACTTGGTAACCAGGATTTCAACCCGCATATTTTTCTCAGATTCTTCAAATGTTTTTGCATCCGGAACGCGTTTTACGGTATCGCCGAAGCCCTTTGTTTTTATTCGCTTTTTACTCACGCCGTTGTCCACGAGAAAATCTTTTACCGCTTCAGCTCTTTTTTCGCTCAACTCAAATGAAGACCCTTTGAAGTTCCACTCTTTGCCCTGCCCCTTAAAAGTGGGGTCGGGGGTAATTTCGGGGTTATCGTTGGCCGTGTGCCCCTGAACTTCCACTTCAATATTGGGGTTTGCGAGCAAAAACTCTTTGAGCTGATTCAACTCCTCAGAAGCTTCTGGTTTTAACGCATAGGTATTGTTGTAAAAAAACACCTTGTTGAGCACGAGCCGGTCTCCTACTTCAACAAAACTCTCATCGGCAGATTGAACTTCAATCGTTTCGAGCGTTGAAAAATCTGAAGGCTTGGGGTTGCTTTCCGAAGTATCGGTAAGTTGAGAAAACTCCACATCGAGGTTTACGTCGTCGCCGGCCATTCGGGCGGTACCGAAATCGGGTACATCCAGTGCGATAAAATTGTAGCAGGGCCGGTGAATGGCGTGAAAGGAAAGCTTTTCGTCTTTTGCTTCCATATACAAAAAGTGGCCACAATCTTCGCGGTTTAAGCTGAGCACAGAGATAAAGAAAGTATCTCCTTTTTCCGCTTCAATCAGGTTTCTATAGGTTATTTTGTCATTTTCATCAAACATCGCAGCCCTTTTAAGCGAAATGGGTTCAATATTTTCGTTGACGAGCTTTTCGCAAAAGTCCCTTCCACCGTATTTAAATGCCATAGCCCGGTACCGGTCGTTTTCGTTTGATGGGCTCACGGAAAAAACGATATCGATATTTTCATCGGCTACAAACTTGTACCAAAACGAGTACTTGTCTTGATACAGGTAATACAGGGCGTTGAGTTTTTCTTCGTTGAAGAGAATCTGACTATCCGAAAAGTCGTTTGCTCCGAGTGGGAAGTGAATTTCCTGGGCGTTAAAGCAGGTAAACAGGGAGTCTTCTTTTCCGGAAACGCTCAACTGTGCGGACAGATCAATCTCCAGACAAATAAAACCGAGAAGTAAGCCTATAGATTTGATGAGTAGGAACCGCATAGAAACAACTGCCTGATGGCCTGCAACAAATATAGCAGTGTGATGCACTGCACGCCCGCACACCGTCGTGGCATTATCCACATTTACCTGATGAAAGAAAAACACTTAAACACCCCACCGCATAAGGGTGAGCGATAGATTTGTGCAACGTGGCATAAAACTCATTGTGGAAAACTTATGAAACCAACTGCATATATTGTTTTAATCGGGCTGTTTGCTTTCGCATCGGCAAACGCGAACGCCCAATTTTTTGACGACCTTATCAACAGCGACGAAGGGTATGGTAATTACGTTCCGAACAGCGGATTTGAAGAAACCGTTCGGGAGTATTGCCGTTGGAACCAAAACGGCCGGAAGTATATGGAAAACATTACCGCGTGGGACTCCCCAACCGAAACCACCCCCGACCTGCTAAGTCTTCGGGTAAAGAAATCTTGCTGGGCAAACCCGAGCACCCACAGCAAGGGAAAACAAGGACCGCGCATGGGCGATAATATGGCCGGTATAAAAACCTATGGCAAGGGCGGAACAGAAACATTTTGGCATGAATACCTGACCGTTGAGCTCGATTCTGTTTTGGTTCCGGGTCAAAAATATTACGCCGAATTTTATGCGTCCAGATCGGTAAAATCGAATATGGCATCGAATAATCTGGGGCTTGCGGTCAGCGACACGGCCGTGGCTACAAGAGATAGAATGCCGCTATTTATCGATCCCGTTATCAACGAAGATAAAATTGTAAAATCCATGTGGAATGCCTGGAAGAAAGTTTCTGGTGTTTTTGAAGTTAACACAGAGCAACGGTTTATTTTGATCGGTAATTTTTACCACGACGACGATACCGAGACAACGAAATTTCCCGAAGGAGAAGGCGGAGCCTACTACTACATTGACGATGTAAAAGTACGCCGGGCGAAACCCGAAGAAATGCTCACCCCAAAACCAGAGCCGAGCATCGCTCCGCCGCCAAAAATCGTTTTGCAGAGAGCCGAAATCGTTTCTACCAAAGAAATAAAATTAGACAGCATAGCCTATCGCGTGGGGAATACCATAACCCTTGAAAATATTTTCTTCGAGTTTGATAAATCAACCCTGTTATCGCAGTCTGAAGCGGAATTAGATAAGCTCGTAGACATCTTGAGCGACTATCCGCATCTAAAAATTGAAATTAGCGGACATACCGACAACGTGGGTTCCGACGACTACAATCAAAAACTGAGCGAGTCGCGGGCCAAAAGTGTAGTTGATTATTTAATCGGCGAAGACGTATCTGCCGATCGCCTGAGCTTCAGGGGGTATGGCAGCAGCCAGCCCATATCTTCTAACAGTAACGACGCAGGGAGAGCAAAAAACAGAAGGGTGACGTTTACGGTTCTTCGGAACTAAAGCTAAACCGGAACAGGAAATTGGTTTCGGCCCATTTCTTAGTCTCGCCGAGCCTTTGAGAATCGAAACCGTAGTAATCTGCGATTTCGAGAATGTATTTTACTTCGCACGATCTTGCGAGCGCCATAATTAGCTCGCCATCGGGATTTAAGAATTTGTGTAATTTCTCGAAAAGATATTGGTAGTATTCAAATTGCTCGCCGCAAAAGAATGCGAAATCGCTCTCCTGTTCGGGATAATTCGGGATAAAGGGCGGGTTTACGAAGATGTAATCAAAACTAAACTCGGGCGACATCTCTTCAAAAATATCGCTGTGAATCACAATTACATCGAGGTTGTTTCGCTGAGCGTTTACCGTTACGTTATTGCATGCCGTGTGGGTAATATCGCTGGCAAACGAAAAAGCGCCGAGTTGAGCAGCACGGCAAGCTTGTACTCCCGTGCCGCAACCCAATTCCAAAAAGGCTTTTCCCTTCAAATCAGTTTCTTCAAGCTTTTCTAAAAGCATTTTTGATGTAACGAACCATCCCGGGTGAAAAATGCCCGGATTTACAACCAAATCAAGGCCTTTGTAGCTCCACGTGCGCTCTGCGCTTGAATAGAGTTTGTAAAAGGGTATTGAAAGTGACTCGAGCACGAGCCGGCTTGTCGATTTTTTAGCGTCTTCCATAAGTGGTTTCTCAACCTACTAAGTTTGAAAAGAGAATTTTTGTTTACGATAATTTCGATTTGCTAAGAAAAGCAAAGTTTAAGTTGCCTTCCAAAATCACTACTTTTGCCTAAATTCTACGAAATGATATCCGAAGAAGGGCTTACAATTGCAGTTGATTTTGACGGAACAATCGTGGAACACGACTATCCCAAAATAGGTCGCGAAATGATCTTCGCCTTTGATACGCTGAAAGCGCTTCAAAAAAAAGGTCACAAACTTATATTGTGGACGTATCGCGAAGGCAAAATGCTGGAAGAAGCCGTGGAGTATTGCAGGGAAAACGGAATTGAATTTTACGCGGTAAATAAATCGTATCCCGAAGAAGTTATGTCTGACGAAATAAGCAGAAAGATAAACGCCGATCTCTTTATTGACGATCGAAATGTAGGTGGGTTTCCGGGCTGGGGCGAGATTTTTCAGATGCTTCATCCCGAAGGCGGCAAATTAGATGTGCAACAAACCCATCCGGATGCTCATCGCAATTTTCATAAAAGATCAAAAAACCAACGATTCAAATGGTTCAACTTAAGTCTGAAGAAGAAATAGAAATTATGCGCCAAAGCGCGCTTATTGTATCGCGGACACTTGGCTTGATTGCCGAGAAAATAGGCCCGGGTGTAACCCCGCTTGAGCTCGATAAACTCGCATATGAATACATTAAAGACCAGGGAGCCGTACCGGGTTTTCTGGGGTTTAACGGATTTCCAAATTCTCTGTGTATATCCAGAAATGAAGCTGTAGTTCACGGCATACCCGGAAAAGAACCATTTAAAGAAGGAGATATCGCATCGATAGATTGCGGAGCAGTGAAGAATGGATATTACGGCGACCACGCTTATACATTCCACATTGGCGAAGTTTCTGACGAAGTGAAGCGGCTTTTGCGCGTCACCAAAGAATCGCTATACCTCGGTATTGAACAAACCCGATTGGGCAATCGCATTGGAGACATTGGACACACCATACAATCTTACACCGAAAGGCACGGCTTCGGCGTGGTGCGCGAATTGGTAGGTCACGGCCTTGGAAAAACCATGCACGAAGACCCTCAGGTTCCGAATTACGGCCGTCGCGGACGCGGGAAGAAAATTACCAACGGAATGGTGCTCGCCATTGAGCCTATGATAAACATGGGAACCAGAGATATTTTAATGCTCGAAGACGATTGGACCATCGTTACCGCCGACAAAAAATACTCCGCCCATTTTGAGCACGACGTAGCCGTAGTGAATGGTCAACCCGAC
>JAIVHP010000108.1 GCA_020201045.1 Flavobacteriales bacterium | reverse complement strand
CCAGCTCGTAATGTTACCTGCAACCTAAAGCTTACCAATTCCAGGTTGACCACACCACCATTACTCCGCTCCCACGAGCCTTTCCGCCTGCTGGTCGTGAGCGCTCCTTCGTCGCTCAGAGTTGCCCATTGCCCATTGCAAACCAACACCACGATTGCCCATTGCAAACCAACCCACACCAGCTATCACCCCAAAACATCCTGCAAAACCAACCCGCTCGAAGAACCATACCAACTTTCCACCCCTTCCCGTGCAAAAACTTCTGCCAATTTGCTGCGTATTGAATAAGAAATTTACTTTTAAGGTCTTAACCGCAACCGCTCAATCTAAGCAACATGAAGAATCTCTCTACCCTAATTATCGCGTTTTGGCTTTTCGCTGGCGTTCAGCTTTCAGCTCAAAACCCCACTTCGCTGCCGGGTCCCATAACCGTTTGCCCCGCTGGTGAGTTTAGCGGCCACCACCATACTCCCCTGCCCGGTTGGCTCGAAGAAAAGCTTCACGGAGCTGCTGCGTCCAAAGCAGCCGGATCGGAATGCGGAAATATAAACGTGACCTACACCGGATTTACCCCCGCCGCCGAAGCAGTTTTTGAAACGGCTGTCAATATCTGGGAAGCTTCCCTGCAAACCACCGTCACCATTGAAGTGCAGGCAAATTGGATCGCTCTGGACGAAGGGGTGCTGGGCTCAGCAGGTCCCAATACCCTTTGGACGGGATTTTCCGGTGCTCCCAATGCACACTACTACCCATCGGCACTGGCCGATCAATTGGAAGGAAACGATTTAGACCCCGGTGAGCCGGATATCAACGCCAATTTTAATTCCGACTTCGACTGGTACCTCGGTACCGATGGAAATCCGCCGAACGACCAATACGACTTGCTTTCGGTAGTGCTCCACGAGCTGGGTCACGGACTGGGCTTTATCTCCACAAAAGACTACGATCAAGGCGAAGGGAGTTTGGGATTTGACGATATCCCTTACACCTACGACACTTTTTTAACGCTGGGCCCCGGAGGCACTTCTCTACTCGATATTTCGGACGCTACTGACCTCGGCGATGCATTTACCAGCGAAAATGTTTACACCGATTCTCCATCGGCAATCGACGCGCTTGGCGGGCTATTTCCACGGCACTACGCACCCGCAGATTACGCAGGCGGCTCATCCATTTCGCATTGGAATGAATCTACCTTCGAGCCGGGAAACATCAATAGTTTGATGACTCCCCAAATCGGGCCGGGAGAGGCCATTCTCGATCCGGGCCCCATTACCCTTGGCCTGTTCGAAGACATCGGGTGGGTGCTGTGCGAGGGAACTGTAAACCCCTGCGTGGCGCAAGACCTCACGCTGGAAGACCCTGCATCTATCTGCCCGGGCGAAACAACCGAAGTAGACGTTGAAGCCCCCAATACCGTTCCCGCTGAGGGCGGAGCAGGGGTGAGATTTACCAACAATATCGATGTAAACATTATTCTCTCTGGCGTTTCTTTCCCGTATAGTTTCGACAACGACCTAAACGGCGTTCTATCGGCCAACGATTTTGATCCGTTTACCGGCGAATTTGATTTGACCACTTTTGTGTACTCCGATGCCGCTGATCCCGGCGCTTCCATTTGCTCCGAATCAGAGAATCCGGTGGTCGAACATCCTTTTATCCGCTGTAAACTTTCCCTACAGTTTTGACAATGATCTAAACGGCGTGCTTTCCGACAACGATTTTGACCCTTTTGTGGGCGAGTTTGAGCTCAACACCTTTGTTTACACCGACCCGGATGATGTTCAAAACAGCATATGCGACGAGTCTAGCGTTTTTGCGGTGGTGAACTTCCTGGCAGAAGATGATCCCGATTGCAACGTAGAAGTATGCGCCGCAGAAAACCTGGAAATTACAGGCTCCGGCGCCATTTGTCCGGGAGAGTCCACTTCGGTAAATGTCGTTTCGTCAAACAGCATTCCACCCGGCGGCGGACAGGGAATACGATTTAACAATGGAACAGATGTAAATATTACGCTCTCCGAAGTTTCGTTCCCCTACAACTTCGACAACGATTTAAACGGAGTGCTTTCGGGAAACGATTTCGACCCGTTTGAAGGAAGCTTTGAACTGAGCACCATCGTTTACTCCGACCCCGGAGACGTGACGAACACCATTTGCTCAGAGTCTTCAGAAACGGTAACCATCAACTTCTTAACAGATGCCGATGCCCCATGCACCCCAGAGCCTTGTCTGGATTGGCAAGCACCCGAGCCGGGAGCGGGGTGGTCTAATTTTAACGATGAGTTTGGCGGTGCTCCCTGCGATCCGGGATCGGGGTGTCCCGTTTTTGAAATAACCGAAATTGAAGTTTGGGCCGGCGAAGCTTACGCCCTCGACAACGTTCAGGAAGGAGGGACATATACTTTTGAGATGTGCAATGGACCCGGCGCCGGCTCCTGGGATCCCGACTTTACGATTCTTTCGCCGAGCAATGCAGTTGATGCGTTTGGCTCCGGCGATGGCTGCTCCATCACGTGGACGGCTTCCGAGTCGGGTACATACCTTATCGTCATCAACGAAGTTGGCAACTGCGGCGGAGAAAACACGATTAACAATGGATATCCCTCCATTACCTGCGAAGGCGATGATGTGGCCTGCCCCATTGAATGCGACGCCGGTGAGCTGGAAGCCGACGCGGGAAACAATACCCTTTGTCCCGGTTTGTCGGCTTCTATTTTGAATACGGCCGGCCTGGCTGGGGTGGAATTTCCGACTGAAGGCGGGTATAGACTAAGGGTCGACATTAATGGAAGCACCTATTTTGCGGAAACGCTCGATCCCCAATTTGGATTTGTCATAGACAACGACCTTTTCGGAGTGGTAAGCGATGCGGGCGATGAGCCGCTAGTTGGCATGGCCACCTTAACCGCAGAGACTTTCGAAGACAGCGGCGATCCGGACGGTTCTATCTGCGACTCCAGCGAAGCATTGAGCTTTGAGTTCTTGGATGAAGAAGATCCCGACTGCCTGATATCCGTTGCCGAGTTTATCGATAGCAAGGGGTGGGAAATTTTCCCAAACCCGTCAAGCGACGTGGTGTCTGTTCAATTCTCGGCGACAAAAGCCGGCAGCTTAGCTGTGCATTTAATCGACCTTCAGGGAAGAGTGATCAAGTCGGAGAGTGCCGCAGTTTCCAAGGGACCGGTAAATCTCGAATTTCATGTAAATGATGTGGCGGCCGGGTATTACAGGATACTGGTAAGCATGGATGGCAGCCGCGATTCGAAACCGTTGGTGGTTACGAGCCACTAACCTGTTGAGCATTTAGAATTGGAAGCCGGGCATTTATTTGTCCGGCTTTTTATTTGGAGTCTAAGTATACACTCAAATCGCGAATCCAGTTCCTCTATGAGCGCTGCTCCTATTATCTATTTTGATAACTGATATTTATCTGATAGCTATACGAAAAAAAATAGCGCTGAGTGAAGTGAGAAAAGGGACAAGCAGGGCGTGTTTTACCGAGAACACAGCCCCGAAACAAGTCCGGGGTTGCTTCGCTTACCCCGAAACGAGTTCGGGATTGCACAAAAGGCTTTCAAGCAGGCTGTGAGAACATGTAAAGAGAAATGTTGTCAGGTATCTCACTGATCGCTCGCGATCCTCCTATGTGAACTCATAATTTTGAGCTTTGATTGTCCTTTTTCTCACTGTTCCTCCGCCATGCGGCGGAGTCCTAGTATCTGCGTAAATCATTTAAAATAAATAGTGTTGACGCTTGTGCTCCGCCGAATGGACGGAGAGCCCCGAAACAAGTTCGGGATTGCTTCGCTTACCCCGGAGCAAGTCTGGGGTTGCTCCGCTTACCCCGAAACAAGTTCGGGATTTCGAGAAATTTTCTTGGCTCAACATCAGTAATTTATCGATTGTGTTATATGATAGAAAGTACCAAATCAAGAATGGCAAAAGCGCGGTAGGTAAGCGTAACGCAGCTATCGGACTTTATGGACAGCCACTACCTGGTGTTCACATGATTTAACTACACAAGCGGCAACCAAATTCCCCCATTCCGTTTTACCTTTACGCTATGATTTCAGAAGGTATATTAACGTACGAGGATGAAGAGAAGCAGGAGCGATACGATCGCGCCTATCTCCGCATGGCCCGAGAGTGGAGCCAGCTCTCTCACTGCCACCGAAGGAAAGTGGGCGCCATTATTGTAAAAGAGGGGATGGTGATCTCAGATGGCTACAACGGCACCCCGGCCGGTTTCGACAACTGTTGTGAAGGCGATGACGGAGCCACGCTTTGGTACGTACTCCACGCCGAGGCTAACGCCATTTCTAAAGTGGCGCGGTCTACCAACAATGCCAAAGATTCTACGTTATACTTAACCCTGTCGCCATGCAAAGATTGCAGTAAAATGATCTTGCAGGTCGGTATAAAAAGAGTGGTCTATGCTGAGATGTATAAAGATGGCGCAGGAATTGATCTACTCAAAGAAGCGGGAATCGCTTTGAAGCACCTTCCATTTAAAGACGAATGAATCAGAATCAAAATAGCAACAAACTCATTATTTACTATCCCATTATGCTGGCGGGAATGCTGGTTTTGGGAATTTACCTCGGTTCTTACTTTACCGGAGGCAACGAAACGCAAACTTTCTTTCCGCGAAAAAGCTCCAACTCTGCGGATAAAATCGGACAGATCATCAACTTTGTAGACCGCGAGTATGTGGATTCGGTCGAGAAAAATCGACTCATCGACAAGGCCATTGGCGCCATTCTCGAAGATCTGGATCCGCATTCGTACTACATTTCTGCCGAAGAACTCGCCTCGTACACCGAGCCGCTGGAAGGAAATTTTGACGGCATTGGCGTTGAATTTTTAATTCAGGACGATACCGTACGCGTGGTGTCGGCAATTGAAGGCGGGCCAAGCGAAAAGTTGGGCGTAATGGCCGGCGATAAAATTGTGGCCGTCGACGGTGAAAACATCGCGGGAATAGGGATTGAAAACGAAGATGTGATCAAAAAACTCAAGGGTCCAAGCGACACCGAAGTACAGGTTACCATCAAACGCAATAGCGAAGAGATTCCCTTCGAAATAACCCGTGGAACCATCCCGATCAACAGCGTGGTAACTTCGCAAATGCTCGATAACTCGGTTGGATTTTTGAAAATCAGTCGCTTTGCGCGCACTACCTACGAAGAGTTTAATGACCACACCAACAAGCTTTTAGACGCGGGGATGAAGGAGATCATTATCGACCTCCGCGGAAACGGTGGCGGTTACCTCAACGCCGCTGTGCAACTTTCGGAAGAGTTTCTCCAAAAGGGTCAACTTATCGTTTACACCGAAGGAAAATCCAGTCCAAAGAAATCGTATTACTCATCTAAACGCGGAAAGTTTTCCAACATGCCCGTGGCCGTGCTGATCAACCAGGGATCGGCTTCTGCATCCGAAATTTTTGCCGGTGCCATTCAGGACAACGACCGTGGGATGATTATCGGGCGGCGATCGTTTGGCAAAGGCCTTGTTCAGGAGCACCTAAACCTAACAGACAACTCTGCCCTTAGGCTAACCGTAGCGCGATACTTTACACCCACCGGAAGGAGCATTCAAAAACCTTACGGAGGCGAAATAGACTACGAAGCCGATTATTTGGATCGATTTGAGCACGGCGAATTGATGTATATGGACAGCATCGATTTTCCGGACTCGCTGAAATACACCACGCCGGGCGGGAGAATTGTATATGGCGGCGGCGGAATTATGCCCGATATTTTTGTCGGTGTAGATACGGTGGGCACCTCGCAATACCTGAGTGCCCTGAGCTACCGCGGACTAATCAATCAATTCGGATTCGACTACGCCGATAAACACCGCGAAGATTTGACAGAATATGGCAGCATAGACGATTTTAAAAAGAAATTTGACATTACCGCCGGACTACTCGAAGAGTTTTTGAATTATTCAGAAAGCAAAGGGGTCAATAGAGATACGAATGGGCTAAAGGCTTCTAAAGAAGTGATCAAAATAAGGATCAAAGCCTACATCGCCCGCAACATCTGGGGCAACGACGGGTTTTACGCCATCATGAATCAAGACGACAACGTTCTGAAAGAAGCTCAAACGGCTATATCCAGTACGGCGAGCCTTTAATTAGAGTTTGTCAATACAGTCAGGTGGCTGGATCATAAAGTTCATTGTCAAGGCGCAGGAAGATTTATAAATCAAGCCTGCCTGCCGGCCCTTTAGGCAGGGAGCCTCGATATCCATTGGAGTGACTGCCCACCGTCGGTGGGTTTTTAAA
>JAIVHP010000107.1 GCA_020201045.1 Flavobacteriales bacterium | reverse complement strand
ATCAAAAACCCTGAAGGAAATTGGGAGCATGCTACCCGAATCCAATTTCTTGCGCACACACAACTCTTACATTGTAAATACCGACCGGATAGAAAAATTTATCAAGGCCAATGGGGGGATGTTGCAGATGGAAAATAAGGACGAAGTAAAAATCAGCCGCAACAAAAAATCTGAAATTCTAGATCGGTTAGCTCCTTAGCACAATAGCATCTGTTCGGTAAAACACCCGGATATTAAAATCTCCTTCAAGTTTAATTAACATCTACCGCCTACTTTCGGGTTGTGAAATGCGGTATGGTAATTTGATGATTCTACTGAGTAGTACGTTGCTCTGGGGGCAATCTGTGGAAGATATCGAACGTTATCCATCGCACAGCGATACGGTGTTTGTGCTTTCCAAAGAACTCTTGCGCAAAGCCGAAGCCGAAAGCGACACACTGCGTTCTGCCCAGGCGCATCTCACACTGGGTCGGCACTTCTTTGAAGGCGGCTCTTTTGAGCGGGCAGTTGACGAATATTTACTCGCCGAAAGGCTCATCGACCAAACCAGTGCTTTGGAGTGGCGCGGAAAAATAAAAGCCCACATCGGTACGGCATTTCACTACGCCAGCGATACGGTTTCATCGCTGTCTCACCGCTGTCTCACCTTAAAGAAACGCTTTCCATTTACGAATCCCTCGACGACAAGAGCGGCATTGCCGACGTGTGCGGCCGTTTGGGTCACTATTATGAGAAAAGAGAAAACTACGATCGTGCAAAAAATTATCAGAAAAAGGCACTCGGTATTTACCAGGCATCGGGCGACTCATCTGGCATAGCAGCTATACTGGAGAATATTGGCAGCATTTACGAAGACGAGGGCGAATATGGCAAAGCCCTCACCTACTTTGAAGATGCGCTCGCACATTTAAAAGCAGGTCAAAACTTTTACCGGCTGGCAAATGTGTACAACAATATCGGCGACGCCTTTCGCAAGCAGGGCGTTTACGATTCGGCAATGGTTTACTCCAGAAAGGCGCTGGAAGTAGCCCGGCAGAACGAAAATCTCTATCTGGAGAAAAGTGCATTTCGCGATGTGGGAAAAACCTATGTCGCCATGGAAAAATACGATTCGGCGTACGCATATACGGAAGCTGCCTACCTCGCTTACGACGACTTGTTTGGGCGGGAAGTCGCTAAGCAAATTGCCAAGAGCCGGGTGGTTTACGAAACCGAGAAAAAAGAAGCACAGCTCAAATTGAAAAACAGTGAAATTGCCTTTTTGGAAAAAGAGAAAGCGCTGAGCGAAAGCTTGCAGTACACCTTTGGTGGAGCATTTTTGATTCTGCTCGGAGTGGGGCTATGGGTATTCAGGCTTCAACGCCAGAAGATGCGAAATAACAAACTCATTTTCAAACAGCGCGAAGACATTTACAAGGCCGAAGACGCCCTGCAAAAGCAACGTTTGAAAAACGCATCGCTCAAGGAGGCTAAACTTCGAACCGAGTTGGAAAACAAAAAGCTGCGAGAGATTTACCTCAATGATCAGCTCGAACTGCGGTCGAACGAACTCACCTCTCAAACGCTGAAAATTATCCGGAAGAACAAACTCTTGGACGAACTCCGAAAAAAAATCGATGCCGGCAGCGGCAATAAAAACAAGCGCGAGCTGCAGAAAACCATCAACAGCCACATTCGCACAGACAAGAACTGGGAGAGTTTTCAGGAGCTCTTCGAAAAAGTACACGAAGATTTCTATCGCAGATTGATGGCTCGCGCCCCCGACCTGAGCCCCGCAGAAATTCGGCTTTGCTGTCTGCTCAAGCTCAACCTACCGTCTAAAGACATCGCAGCTATGCTCAGTATCTCGCCAGATAGTTTGCGCGTTTCGCGTTACCGACTCCGCAAAAAACTCCAATTGGAAGGAAAGCAAAAACTGAGCAAATATGTAATTGAATTGTAGCGAGCTAGACATATGGCTGAAAAGTCCGTTTGCTATCGCTTGATTATTCCTTTCCCCCAAGCCTCTGCACCAGCTAGTAATGAGGTCCCCTCGAAGTAAGTGCGGGGTTAGTTCTAAATCGGTGCGGGTGTAGAAGAAAAGATAGAGTGGGCGTAATGAGAACCGCAGCAGCACAGCTACGGAGCGTGCAAATTCATGGAGAGTTAAAAATCCCGCGAAACGGATAGATGATTAAAAAATTCGTATTTTCAAGGCATGTCGTACGGACTTGTAAGGGATATGATGGAGCGGTATGCGCAAAACCGCCAACTTTTGTTGAACAAAAGGCAAAGGCATGACAGGACAAAGAATGCGCAGAAAAAAGGAGCGTATAAGCTTCACAAAACAGACAAGGACGGTGCACCACTATTTATTGACAAAAAAGTGCTGAAGGAAATAAAAGCCCGATTGAGAAGAGAAAAGCGATTGGAAAGATGGGCTTTTACATCCCTTGCTCTAATCGCTCTTGCGGTGGCGGTTTGGATTTTCGCGGGGTGAAGGCTCGCGATGAACTGTTGCGAATGGTGTAATCCCGCAAAAATCGGAGCAAAAAGCACATCGCGGATTCAACCTTTAATCGGATTGAAAATCCTAAAATTCACCATCGCAGGATGGCAACTTACCCCGGACTTGCTCCGGGGGTTCTCACCGAAGGCAAATCCTTCGAAGCGAAGCACCGGTCAATGAAATGAACTACTGGACTGTGTTTAAGCCCGCGCGAACGGATTAATCTTGCGCTCACAGTCTTCAGGGATTCAAAATTCCGCTTATTTCTTTCGGTTTTGTTTTCGAGTCATTTCGATTGTAAAACATCTCTTTGAGTAGGGTGAGTAAGTACATAAAACCAACACTTTCAATAACATATAGACCTGATTTTATATTTTTTACACTATATCATGCAAATTGAAAGTTGTATTTTCAATTTGCACGATATTTTCCGTATATTTATGGTTATATGACATTTATATGGATAGATATATATCTCGCGAAATAAAAAATAAAATATCCCAATACATGGATATTTTTCCGGCAATTGCGGTTTTAGGTCCACGACAATGCGGAAAGTCTACTCTTATTAAAAAAATGAGTGAAAAATGGAGAGACTCTATCTATATCGATCTTCAAAACCAGGAAGACGCATACAAACTTTCCGAACCGGCTCTGTTCTTCGAGAACAACTCAAACAAGATCATTTCTCTTGATGAAATTCAGTTGATGCCCGATTTGTTTTCCATTTTGCGGAGTACCATCGATCAGAACCGCAAGAACGGACGATTTATCTTACTCGGATCCGCATCACGCGATTTGGTGCAGCGCACATCTGAATCTTTGGCCGGAAGAATCGGCTTTATTCATCTTACACCTTTTACGGCAGGAGAGCTAATAAATGAAAGGGAATTTGATTTAAAGCGGTTTTGGCTCCGGGGAGGATTTCCAGACAGCTTTCTCGCCAAAAATGACGACGATAGTGAAATTTGGCGCGAACAATTTATTCGCACATTTATAGAAAGAGACTTACCCCAATTAGGATTCCAGATTCCCGCCTTACAGCTCCGCAGATTTTTAACCATGTGCGCTCACAGTCAGGGACAGCTCGTAAATTTGAGTAAACTCGCCGATTCCATGGCGGTAACCCACCCAACTATTAGAAGGTATATTGACTTATTCGAGCAAACCTTTGTATTGCGCACCCTAGAGCCTTTGGAAATCAATGTTAAGAAGCGACTGGTAAAAGCCCCGAAAGTCTACGTACGCGATAGTGGGTTATTGCACCGATTACTCTCTATTAGAACTTTTAACGATTTGTTGGGAAACCCGGCTTTCGGATCTTCCTGGGAGGGATTGGTAATTGAAAATATACTAACCCGTGCAAGCGACTGGAACGCTTATTTTTTTCGCACATCCACGGGAGATGAGCTGGATTTGATTTTGGAAAAAGGTAAAGAACGAATCGCAATAGAATGCAAAGCTTCAACCGCGCCAAAACTCACGAAAGGGTTTTGGAGGGCAGTGCAACTGGTGAAGCCCCGAATCACTTATGTAGTAGTGCCTACGGAAGAAGAAAGCTTTGCCTTAAAGGAAAACGTTTGGGTAATCGGAATAAATGAGTTAATCCATAAATTTTAAACAGGTAAGCTCATCAAACGTAAACTCATACATGTGGAAAGGCCATCTCGGGTTCTGCAGTTTCAAGGGATTTTAAATCCCGCATAAATCGAAGCGAAAAGAACATCGTGGATTCGGCTTTAAGCGGATTGGAAATCCTAAAATTCACCATCGCAGGATTATTCCATTCGCTCCGCTGCGCTGTCTGGTATCAGGCTGGCTTCTACCGTTGCAAAAAAATCTTTACAGCATTTTTGCAGCTCCGCCCGAACTTTAACCGCGTTCAACCCTTGCCCGCACCCGAAATACCACTCACGTTCGCAAACCCACAAGCATCGTGCTCTTGCTCGAGTTCGTGCTCAATACTCTTGCTGTCCTGCCCATTACCAAAATCACCTTGCCACAGCGCCCCTTAATCGAGATGCCGAAAGACCCTGCTCCCAGTGCTGCCCGAACCAAATGGCATTACAAGATTGACTAAAAAAGCACTTCGAATTAATACGCCTTAAAACAAGACTCTATCAAACTTTCTTATCTTGTAAGCTCAACCATACGTCTATGAAATCGGC
>JAIVHP010000106.1 GCA_020201045.1 Flavobacteriales bacterium | reverse complement strand
ATGCCTTTTTAGACGCGCAACTGATTGGAAAAGGCATCGGAACTTCCAAGAAAAAGGCCGAACAGAAGGCCGCCAAAGAAGGTTTGCAAAAACTTAATCTCAAAAACGAGTAGTTTTTCATAGCTTCGTGTTCTATTGACAATAAGGATGAGTAAATTTGTTCTCGATCTGGATGACGATTTTCCCTTTGTGGTGTTTGGCATTACCGCTACCACAAAGGATTATCGCTTGTGCTGGAGTCTCAATAAGGAATTGGGATTTAGCTTCAAGCGATTGAATCCACTCGAAGTTTACTCGAAGCAGCGCGAGAAAATAGATCACGGATTTTTTTGCTTTGAAGACGATACGCTTCAGATCAAGTATCGCCTGATTGAGAACAAGAAAGGAGCGAGCAAATTTTTACCCGAAATTGCCCAGGCAGATTTTATCCTCGTAATAGACGAGTCGCCGGCATTAGACAGGGAGAAACTGCTCAGACAGATCAAGAAAATCCGCTCTGTTTTAATGGCTTTCAAGATAAACCTTGACGACCTTAAATTTAAAGACAACATATTGCTTACAGCATGATAGATAAGAAAACAAAAATTGTAGCCACCCTGGGTCCCGCATCAAGCGACAAAGAGACCATTAAAGCAATGATCCTTGAAGGACTGAACGTTTGCAGAATAAACTTCAGCCACGGCTCGCACGAAGTTCACGCCCAAACCTTCGAAAACATTAGAGCGGTAGATAAAGAGCTCGGAACATTTACGGCTATTCTAGCCGATCTTCAAGGCCCCAAACTTAGGGTTGGAGAAATTCCCGGTGGTGTGATGGATTTAGAAACAAATTCGGAAATCGTTTTCACCACAAAAAAATCAGACAAGGAAGACGGGAAGCTCTACATCACCTACCCCGAATTTGCAAAAGATGTAAAAGTGGGAGAGCGTATATTGCTCGACGATGGGAAACTCATTCTGGAAACCATCTCCACAAATGGAAAAAATGAAGTGCGTGCAAAAGTGCTCCACGGTGGTCCACTTTCCAGCAACAAGGGAGTAAACCTCCCGAACACAAAGATTTCACTGCCGTGTCTCACTCCAAAAGATCTGGAAGATCTAGATCTCGCTCTAAAATACGACGTAGACTGGCTGGGATTGTCTTTTGTGCGAAATGCCAGAGATATCATTGAGCTCAAGCATTTGATAAAGATAAAAGAGAAGCACGCCCGTATTGTAGCGAAAATTGAGAAACCGGAGGCCATAGACGATATCGCAGATATTATCAAGGAAACCGATGCTTTAATGGTTGCTCGCGGCGATTTAGGAGTGGAAATACCCCTTCAAAATGTTCCGCTGGTGCAGAAAATGCTCATTACGAAATCAATAAAGCACGCCAAGCCGGTAATCGTAGCTACGCAAATGATGGAGAGCATGATAGAAAGCTTCACGCCTACACGTGCCGAAGTAAACGACGTGGCAAACGCCGTACTCGACGGTGCTGATGCAGTGATGCTGAGCGCAGAGACTTCTGTGGGAAAGCACCCGGTAGAAGTTATACGCGTTATGGCGAAGATCGTGAAGGAAGTGGAAACGGCTGAGGAAATATATCACCATGAAGAACCGCCCGCAGAGAGCAAGGAAGATCGCTACGTAACCGATTCCATCTGTTTTAACGCTACAAGGTTATCAAATCGCGTAAAAGCCAGAGCGATCATAACCATGACCTTTTCGGGTTATACCGGATTTAAAATTTCCAGCCAGCGCCCTAAAGCCGACATATTCGTTTTTACGGGAAACCGCAGCATTCTTTCTCAAATGAGTTTGGTTTGGGGGGTAAAGTCGTTTTACTACGATAAAATGGTGAGCACAGACCACACCATCGCCGATATCAAGTACATCCTGAAAAAGCAAAAAGAACTAAACGAAGGCGATATGGTAATTCACCTGGCGAGCATTCCAATAAGCGAAGCCGGGATGACCAATATGCTAAAGCTGGGAAAAGTTTAAATGTTAATAGGGATATCCATCTAGAACGCAAACGATCAGTGAGCCAACCATCAAAATATCTCTTGATAAGGTCTCAGCCGTAAAAACCTATTAAAATCTTATTTGCGATTTAAATGGGTAACCCTAACTTTAAAAAGGCGAAGTATTTTACCAGGCGCCTTTAAACTGTTTTAAGAAGCGGATATCGTTTTCGAAAAGCATGCGGATATCGCCGATTTGAAACCGGTTCATTGCGATGCGTTCAATGCCCATTCCAAAGGCGTAGCCGGAGTACAGTTCCGGGTCTATTCCGCTCGCTTTTAGAACGTTTGGATCTACCATTCCGCAACCCATAATTTCCAGCCAACCGGTTCCTTTGGTAATTCGGTGGTCTGTTTCGTTTTCCAATCCCCAGTACACATCTACTTCGGCGCTGGGTTCGGTGAAAGGAAAATAAGAGGGGCGAAGGCGGATTTTGGTTTTGCCAAAAAAGGCCTTTGCAAAGTATTCGATGGTTTGCACCATATCTGCAAAAGTTACCCCTTTGTCTATGTAAAGTCCCTCTACCTGGTGAAAAATGCAGTGCGATCGCGAAGAGATGGCCTCATTTCGGTAAACCCTACCCGGCGCAATTATTCGGATGGGGGGTTTTTGACTTTCCATTACCCGCACCTGCACCGAAGATGTGTGCGTGCGCAAGGCAATATCGGGATCTTTTTCAATGAAAAACGTGTCTTGCATATCCCGGGCAGGGTGCTCTTCGGGAAAGTTCAATGCAGAGAAATTGTGCCAGTCGTCTTCAATTTCCGGGCCTTCGGCAACGGTGAAACCAATGCGCTGAAAAATCATCTCAATCTCTCGCCTCACCATCGAAACGGGATGGCGGCTGCCGGCATCTTCGGTTCCGGAAGGCCTGGTTTGATCTTTCTTCTCATCACCGATTCCATCTTCTTCCGAAAGAGAATCTTTTAGGGATGAAATTTTTTCCTGTACCGCTTGCTTCAATGCGTTCAGCGTCTTCCCAAATTCCTTTCGGTCTTCGGGAGCAATCTCTTTTATTTGCGCGGAAAGCTCCTTGAGAACCCCTTTTTTTCCGAGGTACTTGATGCGAAACCCTTCGAGCTCATCTTCCGTTTTTGCAGAAAACGATTCTATTTCAAGGCGTATTTTTTCGTGGTCTACGGCCATTTTTTCTTAACGATTTTCAAAGACATTTTTATGTCTGATAGCGGTCTGCTCTGGGCATTTACGGGTTGCATTGCGATGGAGTCAATTACATCGAGTCCTTCTATAACCTCGCCAAATACGGTGTATGCTCCATCTAAATGGGGAGTCCCGCCAATTTCCTGATAAATTTCAATTTGCTTTTCGCTGTAGTCGAATGAATCGCCCGAACCCTGCATTTTTTTGCGGCTCTGAATTCCCTCGAGTTCGGCCGGGCTTAGGGGTTTGCCCTGAACAATGTAAAATTGTGAACCCGAAGATTCCCGCTCCGGATTTACCTGATCGCCTTGCCTGGCAGCGGCAAGCGCGCCTTTTTTGTGAATGCGATAAGCATTTATTTCGGCGGGAAGTGTGTAGTCCGGTCCGCCCCGACCGAGCGGGGTATTCTTGTCGGCATCTTTAGAACCGGGGTCGCCGCCCTGAATCATAAAGCCCCGGATTACCCTGTGAAAAAGCAATTCTTCGTAAAAATTTTCTTCCACCAGCTTTAAAAAATTGGCCTTGTGGACGGGTGTATCATCGTAAAGTAGAACGGTCATATCTCCAAATTCCGTAGATATTACAACCATTTCCTTCTTCTCCGCGTCATACCATTGCACAAAAAGGAGCAATATTAAACTGGTGGCGGCAATTAAAAAGCCAAACACCTTGCCCTGTTTTGTGAACACGCTGTGAATAATTTTCATAAATTTGGATTTCGCAACAGCGCGAAATTAAGAAACACATACCAATGATGAGTCGCATTAAAGTTTTATTTCTTGCTATAGCCGTTCTGATTACTACCTGGGCTTGCAATAAGGAAGAAGATACCACTGCCGAAGTTCGCGTAGTTACCGCGAATGGAACTACGGTTGCCGGAGCTGAAGTGAGAATGTTTGGGCAGGGCACGGTAGACCAAACAGATGTGGGAGATATACGCATTGATCGCACACAGTTTACCGCATCTAATGGTATAACCACCTTCGATTTTACAGACTTATACGTTCCTGGGCAAAGCGGATTTGCAACGCTGAATGTGGAGATAACCAAAGAATTTCCCGACAGCACCGCATTTCTGGAAGGCATCATGCAAGTGGTAGAAGAGGAAGAAAACAGAAAAACCTTTATTCTGGAATAAGGTCTTCCGCTTCGAAATACTCCAGTATAGCTTTTCGCATAAATTCTTTTTGCTCCTTGTCTTCTAAATATGGGAGCTTTTTTACCGCGCTGTAGTGCGGCCATTGATCTTTGTCGAAATGAGAAAACGCGTAGTAGCCAAAGGGTTCCAATACCCGGCAAATCGCAATGTGCATCAGTTCGAGCTTCTGATCTTTCTTAAAGCGCTTTTTACCCTGACCCAGTTCCTGAACACCGATAAGGAATAAAATGGCCTCCACGTCGATCTCTTCGCCAAACTGCGATTCTAACTGCTCGATGAGCATTTTCCACTTCTTTTCAAATTCAAAGTCCATACCGCGAATATAACCAGTGCAGTTAGTACCTACTCAAAATATTTGCGTAATTTGTT
>JAIVHP010000352.1 GCA_020201045.1 Flavobacteriales bacterium | reverse complement strand
GATATAGTTGGGTTTCGGGGATGGCATTTGCCCAAAAATTGAAATTTAGCGGAGTTAATAATGGGGTTAAGAGTGTGGCTATTCCGGTAAGGCTTATAGATAATGCGGTGTTGGCACCCGAAATGGAAGAAATAAAATTAGAGATATTCCCTCCGGGACAGGCGGCCACCAGAATCATACCCAGACCGAGAGCGGGGTGGGGGTTTAAAATCAATACGATGAGAAAGGTGAAAAAGGGGAGTAATGCAAACTGAGATAAAACTCCAGTCAGTACAACTTTGGGCTTGCGGGTGATGATCTTAAAGTCTGCGGGATCTATGCCCAGAGCGATTCCGAACATGATGAATCCCAAACATATATTTAAAACAACAAGGCTGCTGTCAGAAAATTGGATGGAAATATCTTGAATGGACGGCTGAGTGGAAAGCAAAGTAAGATGATATGTCTTTGGCGCCTAATTTAAGGAAATAAAAAAACCGCAAGCGCGTCCAAGATGAAAGCGATTCAAAGAATCGATAACCAATCAATCTAAAACAACCATTAAAGACTGGACAACGCTTGCGGGTGTCAACTAACCTTGCGATTAGTCAACAGGCTAACCAAAACCTCGCTGTACTTCCATGTAGGAAATACACTGCAAATATAGGGCATGTTTTCGGTGTTGTAAAGCGATAAACAAGTAATATGATTTCAAGATTAAATCTGGATTGTAATCGCAAGATGAATGATTTTCCAGATAGGTTCGATAAAACGATAATCCGACGCGATGAAATGCCTGTATTGTCGACGGAATAGGGGTTGACAATTATTCTTGAAGAAAATAATTAACAGTTATTGGCCTAAAATTTCCGCTTCGAACATCGATACTTCACCATCTTCAACCGTGTAATTAATGCGGATAGGATTACAACAAACTTCGCAATCTTCTACATATTCCTGATGGGGTAAGGAAGGGTCTAAAAGCATCGAAATCAATTCAAAGCAATACGGACATTGAAAGAAATGTTGAATCATGTATTTCGGATTTGGTTCTTACAACCTTTGTAAATTTAACTTGTTTAAATCGAAAACATCAAATTATGTATAGACAAGGTGACGTGCTGTTGGAAAAAATTGATGAAATTCCGAAGCGCAAAACGACAAAGGAAACATTATTGGTTCGAGGTGAAGGAAGAAACCACGGCCATTTCATTTCCGGAGATGAGTTGGATATTTTTGAAGGTGAGATGGAAGAAACAACATCATCGGGGGGACTTGTTACACACTACCTAAACGTGCAAGCCGAAGCTGTGTTAGAGCACAAGCTTATAGCCTCGCACGCCTGGACAGGCGAACACGCGCCAATTCTATTGCCCCCGGGCAGGTATCGCGTAATCAAACAGCGAGAATACAATCCTTTTTCGCGTGCCATCAGGGCTGTTAAAGACTGATTAGGCTATGACTCCCGAGATTTTTAACGGCCTCTCGAAATCCAAATTTGAATGGATTTCAGCCCGTCTCAACTTCCTTTCTGAACCAATAGATCTGGTAGATACTGTTTATCGCATTTACAGTGATATCGGCATTAAGCGCAAGCCGAAGGTGGAAGTGGCCAACGGGTCTGATGATGCAGCAAAACGGCTGAGTGCCAAAAAGGAATCGACCGAAGATTTTGAGATGGGGCGCAATTTGGCTGACCGATTAATGGAGTGCTCTATTAGAAATGCCGACCGGGCTTTGAAATCGCTTCAGGCGAACTGCACGGAAGCAGAGTTCGCCGAATCTCAAAACATGATTTTTTGGGATCTAAATTTTCAATTTGCCCAATCCATCTCTCTTCCCATAGGTGCGTCTGAACCTTTTCGGAAACTCCAGGAAAATTTCGTTTTCAGGCCGGCGCCATCACCTTGTTGGGGCGATATGGATTGGCTCGGTTATTACGATATCTGCAAATGTGCATGGCAATCCAACATTGAATTGGATACGCCATATCTTGATTTTCTCAAATTGGGTGGTTTTCAGCTTATCGCTTTCGAAAATTATTGCCTGGTGATTTTGCGACCGACTGCAATATCCCGGAACGAAAATTTGGCGCTTCACGCGGAAGATGGTCCGGCCGTTTCCTGGGGCGATGGCTCTGGATTGTACTTTTGGAATGGAGTGGAAGTTCCGGAAAAATTAATTGAAACCCCCGAGCTCGTTACCCGAAGCGAAATTCTGGACGAACGCAACGCCGAGAAGAGACGCTGCTATCAGGAAGTTTTGGGAAGTGAGCGATTTGGAAATCTACTGGGTTTAGAAGCTATCGACACGAAGTTAGATCAATTCGAAAACGAAATTATCTTATTCAGAACCCGGGAACGCGACAAGCTGGTTGGCGACCATATTTATTTTGCAAAAGTAATATGCCCTTCTACTCGAAGGGCATATTTTCTGTGCGTTCCGCCAAAAATTAAAACTGCCTTTTGTTTCTTCCGGTCGTGTTCTTTTAAGTGCATTTTTCGGATGCGAAGAGACTTGGGTGTAATTTCCACATATTCATCTGCCTGAATGTATTCCAATGCTTCTTCGAGCGAAAACTTAATCGCAGGCGCTACCTTTGCTTTATCGTCAGCGCCAGAACTTCTCATGTTTGTGAGTTTCTTGGTTTTGGTAATGTTGATCACCAAATCTCCTGGTCGTGTGTTTTCCCCGATAACCTGTCCTTCGTAAATCTCTTCATTGGGGTCTACAAAAAACCTTCCACGGTCTTGTAGGTTGCTCAGTGAATAGGGAATGGCTTTTCCATTTTCCATACTGATAAGCGAACCGTTTTGACGTCCGGGAATAGCGCCTTTGTACGTTTCAAAACCTATGAATCGGTGCGACATAATGGCCTCTCCGGCAGTTGCCGTTAGAAGGAAATTTCGCAGTCCTATAATTCCGCGCGATGGGATTTTAAATTCCAGAAGCATCCGGTCGCCCTTGGGGTTCATGCTCAGCATTTCTCCCTTTCTTAGGTTTACGGTTTCAATCGCTTTTCCGGAAAATTCATCGGGCAAATCGATGCGCAGCTCTTCCAAAGGCTCGCATTTCACACCGTCAATTTCTTTTATGATAACCTGCGGTTGGCCTATTTGCAACTCGTAACCTTCGCGTTTCATGGTTTCGATAAGCACAGATAAGTGCAAAACACCGCGCCCAAAAACCGTAAACGAATCACTTGTGCCGGCAGATTCTACGCGCAAGGCCAGGTTTCTCTCCAATTCTTTTTCCAGCCTTTCCTTAATATGCCTTGATGTAACAAACTTTCCTTCTTTTCCGAAAAATGGCGAGTCGTTTATCGTGAAAACCATGCTCATGGTTGGTTCGTCGATATTGATCGTAGGCAGCGCTTCAGGGTTGTCTGGATCGGCAACTGTGTCGCCAATTTCAAAACCTTCCAGTCCAACAATAGCGCATATATCGCCGGCTTCTACAAGGTCTGTTTTTTTCTTTTGAAGACCTTCGAATACGTAAAGTTCCTTAACCCGGCCTTTTACTTTCGCTCCGTCTCTCTTAACCAGGGTAGCTTGCTGACCGGTTTTTATTTGGCCGCGGGTAATTCTACCTATAGCTATCCTTCCGATAAAAGAAGAAAAGTCGAGGGAAGTTATCAGCATTTGCAGGGTGCCTTCTTCAACCTTTGGGGGCGGAATCTTATCGATTATAATATCCATCAACGGCGCGATAGAATCGGTTTGAACTCTCCAGTCGGTGTTCATCCAGCCGTTTTTGGCCGAGCCATAGACTTCGGGAAAATCGAGTTGATCTTCTGTTGCTTCAAGGCTGAACATTAAATCAAAAACAGCCTCGTGCACTTCTTCTGGCGTGCAGTTATCTTTATCTACCTTATTGATTACAACAAGGGGCTTGAGCCCTAGCTGTATCGCTTTTTCTAAAACGAAGCGCGTTTGAGGCATGGGGCCTTCAAAGGCATCGACAAGGAGTAATACCCCGTCGGCCATATTCAATACGCGTTCTACTTCACCGCCAAAGTCACTGTGACCAGGAGTGTCGATGATATTAATTTTGTAGCCTTTATAGGTTACCGAAACGTTTTTGGAAAGAATGGTAATTCCGCGTTCTTTTTCCAAATCGTTGGAATCCATTATTAAATCTCCCGGAGTCTCGTGATCTCCAAACAAGTGACCCATGTGAATCATTCGGTCTACAAGTGTGGTTTTTCCGTGGTCTACGTGAGCAATTATGGCAATATTTCTAATCTTTTGCATTACAATCTCTTAATTGGGCGCGCAAAGGTAAGCTTTAAATTGGCTAATGCATAAAAAAAGCACCCCGCAGGGTGCTTTATTATTGTAGTGTTAGTGAACGATTATTTACTAATCATAATCTTGTCTATCGCAATGCCTTTTTCCGTGCACAGCTTTGTAATGTAAATGCCGTTTGGAAGAGAAAGACCATTGAAATCAATGCGATGCGATTGATCTGCTGTTACCACTTGATTGAACAAAGTAGTAACAACGCGACCGTTCATATCGGCGATTTCCAGAATAGCTCTTCCGCTGGAAGCCGAAGAGAATTCAATTATTGTCGGGCCTGAAGTTGGGTTGGGGTAAGCCGTGAGCTGGCCAATCCACTCGGGTGCTTCATTAAACTGACCTCCATTATCGCAACCGCCTGGAGTACATTCTGCAAGATCGGAAATGCTGCCACCGTGTGCTTTCACATTTACCTGCTCGCCATCTACGAAGATGCGCATTGTACCGCCCTGGTTGGGTTCGCTTCCTGTGCCTGAAGTGAAAATTACAATTTCACCGGCATCGAGTTGAAAGGGGCCCTGAAGTGCAGGGTCTGATGCGAAATTGTAGAAAACTTCCACAGGTTCAGGTGTTTCATTTCTAATTCTCCACCTGTAGCTGTATTCGCCATCGCAATCCAGGTTTGACCCCATCGCGGTAAGCCGAACAATTCCACTGTTTAAATCGCTATCCATAAAAATGGTTTCATTGGTGCAATTTGGATCCGTAACATCGGGGTCGAGCTCAATGATGCACCCGCTGGCCATATCGCCATCCACAACCGGGAAGGGTTGCCCTTCGAGTAGTGCATTGAGTTCTACTTCGTCGTTTCCTGATATGTCGTAAATAAAGAAGCTGTTGCTATTATTGCCTTCCGCTGCAATAATTCCGCCATCTGCGGTAAGCGCAGCTCCGTTTACCGCATTGCTGAGCTCCTCGCTGATCAGCGTTGCAGAACCGTTTTCTATCAGGTGGAGTTTAGAACTGTTGTTGTCGATGCGTTGAATGAGCAGTAGGTTCCCGTCTTCATCGATAATTAAATCTCCACCGTGCACCGGAGCATCGCTTGCAACGAGTTCTGCATCGCCGTTTACCGGATTAAACTTGAATATATTGTTTGTATTTCCCGCAGCGGCATAAACCAATCCGTCTTCCGGATTCCAAACGGCTGCAACAAAGTTTCCGCCGTTTACGGCAACTTCATTCAGCTCTTCGCCGGATGTATTATAGGTGCGCAGCACGGAACCATTGATTACGTAAAGTTCATTTGAAACATTATTCACAGCTAAATGAGAGCTAATACCTGCTGAAAAGAGCTGGGTAAGCACAAAATCGCCGTTTTCTATTTGGCCTTCAAACACGGTGCCCTGGGGAAATCCCGGTGTATTATCGGCAATGTAGTAGTATTTAAAATTTTCGCATCCCTGAACTTCAGGTGCGGGTCCACAGCCGTTAATTGCTTCAATTCCGTCTACATCGTATCCATCTGGGGTGTTTGTGTTTGAGCTACTGATAATTTTAATGGCTGTAACAAAACCGAGTCCGGCGTCGGCAATATCTATTTCACCATCCCGACAAATTTCGCCGATTGAGATGAAATCTCCACCGTCTGAAAGTTCAACTTCCGCAAATTCGTCATCGCCAAAGCCACAGTTATCACCGGAAAAAGATGTTTCGAATATGCGAATATCATTGCCTTCCTGATCAAAAACGGCTCCGTCGAACCCGAGAATGATGAATCCATCTACGCCAAGCGATACAAAACCACCTGCTTCATTTGCTGCATCGGGTTGGCCGAGTGCCGCTTCCGGATTTGAACGGTTCTCTGCAACGGGATTGCCATTGGTTTTAAGCCCCTGTTCAAAAGCCAGTACTTCAGTTGCAAAGCATCCTGAGCCGGCGTCTTGCTGTGTGAAGCAGCCTCCGGCTAAATCGCCATTGGCCAGTGTGAACGGCGTCTCGTAAGATTGTCCTTCAATGGGGCCTGAGCCATCGGAATTGTAAACTACAAATTCATTGGCTCCATTTGCCGATAATAGCATATTTCCGTCTTCGGTTTTGGCGATTCCGGTTACCAGCGAAGGCACGGTGCCAATTTGGATGTTCATGGGGTACTCCAGCGTAACAGGGTTGAAAGTGTTTATGCGAAACAACTTTCCGTTTCCCGCTCTGGTGGCCAACAATAACTGACCGTCTCCGTCGAATGCAATATCACCACCTTGCACGGGGGCATCCGAAAATTCGAGTGTGGAGCCGGTAAGAACGTCGTTTACCTGATAAATTTTATCCGTGCTTTCGGCGCCGATAAGAAATTTATTGTCGTGATTAAATGTTGCGGCAATGACTCCTTCCAAATCAATATCGAGATCGATTGGTGTAGAAATAGATCCGTCTGCAATGGATACATCGAGCAACTGATAAGCCCCATTTGTACCATTTACAACGTAAAGCAGTCTGTTTTCCTTATCGAAAGCGATGTGCGCGTGATACGGTACTTCTTCGATGAGTGTCATTTCTGCAACACCATCGCTCAAAAGCACTTCGTAAATGGAAGAACTGCCGGCAAAGGCGTTTGAATAATAAAAACGGTAGTCGGTGCACTCGCTATCTTGAGCCTGAATACCTGTTAATGAGATTAGGAAGGCAATGAGCACACTTCCAATGTGGGTAAATCTTGTTTTCATAGCAAATAGTTTTTCTGTAAGCAGGGCAAAGATCGTCCAAACAAATGCAATTGTCAATATTTAATCGATAAATAAGTGTGTTTAGTCGAATTAAAAATGGTTTTAATCGAATTAAAAAATAATTAAAATACTGAATATTAACACATTGATGTTTCTTGGGTGAATTTAGGTTTATTCAAAAAAACTAAGCGTAAAAAGCACACAGA
>JAIVHP010000105.1 GCA_020201045.1 Flavobacteriales bacterium | reverse complement strand
TCATCGATCGATGTTTCATGGTATTCTGACATATCTTTCTTTAAATAAATAAAGTTCCATCCGTACGAATTAAAGGTGGTCGAATCATCAATTCTTAACTCCCCATCTCGCCCCCTTCCGGAAAGTTTATTACCTGAATTATCATTAAACCATAGTCCTTCCTGATACAGCGCACGTGCAAAATCTTTATTCCTGGATGAGTAATTTTTATCATATACTTCGCACAGGTACCTAAGGGAATTACCCTGGAGCTGCAGACCCATGTGAAATTTGCCTTTGATATTGAACCTGATATCGGTCAACCCCTGCGACCTGGTAAAATTCGTTGAAATAACCATGCTTCCGGGTTGTGTCAAATCTTTATAAGATCTAACGAAATTTGCTGATCTATCCACTAGTTTTTGCCTGACTAATTCACCCAGCCTTTGATGGGCCAGCTTCAAAATCAGATCGTGTAACCGCAAGTCGCGAATTCGACTCATGAGTTTGATTTCCTTCCCATTCTCCTCGGGATAATCATTCTCTTCGATGGGGTCGTAATTGTAGAAATGGTAGCCCCGTGTTCCAAATTCACTCAAGTTACCTTGTCCCAGGTTAAATTTGTGAAGCAATGCAGTGAGGCAATCAAGAAATGATATGTATCTATCAATCACTAAAGGAATATCTTTATTCTTGAAGCTGATCTTTTTAATGTCATGCAAAAATTTCAATAGTTCATCTTCGTAAGTAATATTGGGCCAATCCAATTCAGTGAATTCACTTTGCAGTTCTTCATTGACAGGTAGTGGGGTTAAAAGGAATTTAGCAAGCGCGATTTTTTTAACAGTATCTTTTCGTTTTTTCTTAGTGATCTGAATAATTTTTTTGTTGTAATCAGCAACTTGAGATACATGAGGTAAACTTTTCAGTTTATTTTCTATGAAAACGTAATTCACCTTACCCCTTTCATGCCACTCCAAAGTCAAATCAATCTTGTTCCATTCTCTGCGAATTTGGATGGACTCCCTGCTTAGATCGGCCACTTCAAGATCTAAAAACTGCTTTAGAAATATCTTAAATACTTCCGGCTCTCCTTCCTTGTTTTCTTGTTCCATTAGCCAGGCCAAAAGATTGCTATGGAATAATTCTTTTGAGCCCAGAGATATTTGAAAGAGAAAATTTTCTTCGAGCTCAGTAATAAGTTGATTGTACGATTTGTTTGTTTTGGTCATTTTTAGTTTTGTTTAAAATTCGAGAAAGACGAAGTTTAGGATCCCACCTCACTTGATTTCCCGTATGATTAATGGATTAGTTTCTCATTCAAGATTTGCAGTATCGTAATTTTGGCTGGGCGCCCCCCGCCAAGCCTCTACCCCTCCCCATTCAACCGAACTCCCCTGGTCAAAGCAGCTTGTACTTTTTTGGTTTTTGCATGCTTCTCCACCTTCTTTTTGAGTTGCTCGCGGTAGTAGATATGGCCGCCGTTTACGATCAGCGATGCCATATCGAAGTTCACGGCATGGGCCTTGACGAGTTCGGCGAGGTCAGCTTCCTTGAGTTGGCTGTGGTCGCTGAGGTGATTGGCCATGTGCAACAAGAGTTTTTCTTGTTCTTTGAGCGTTTCTTCGGCAAGCCGGGCTGCCGTGGAAAGCAGATCGCGTGCTTCGCTGTTCAGCCGGTAATCGTTATCAAAAAAGGCAAAGCTGGATGCCTGCAATCCCATATCAAAATACCCATTCACACTCCCCAATCCATCTTCTTTTACGGATGATGTAGCCAGGTGGGTGGCGCGTTTTATATCAAACGCACTTCCGTCGGTGATGTAATCTTCGCCAAAGACAATTTTTTCGGCGATCAGCCCTCCCAGCAACAATGCTATGCGCGAAAGGATTTCCCGCTTCGAAGTGTACTCCCAGGATTTTTCGATTCGAGAGAACCCATTGGAAGTGGTATCGGAGGTAACGGAGCAAACCAATTTCGGAAGGGTGTGAAGCAGCATCACGGCGAGAATGGCGTGTCCGCTTTCGTGCACTGCTGTAATGGCCTGCTGGTCATCTCTTTTATCTTCCCGGAGTTTGTTCAGCTCAAATACCTGCTCAAATAGCAACCTATGGCAGGGCTTTTCTCCGCGGAGAAACCGCACGAGAATGCCCCTTGCATGCCCTTCGAATCGAACCGAGCAGTCGGTGAGTTTATGCTTGTGTATTTCGTGCACCACTTTGCCCAATCGCGAGTGCACCATTTGGTAAATCGTGGTGAACAGCGGGCGCGTGCCATGCGTGGGATATACCCCTTCTAAGTAAAGCCGTTCTTTGAGCGACGCGTGGAAATGGATCTCGAGATCGAAATGGGATCTTGCTTTGTTAGCAATTTTATTCAACTCGCGGTGTATAATTTCTTCAAAATGCTGTCGACTCAGAGCGGGATAGATAATGTGGTGGTTGCCGAGGCGGGCAATTTGCTCATGCCGGAATCGCGCTTTCAAGGCCTCTTTAATATCCGGTACATTGATTCTCAAAGATTCTATGTGGAAATCATCGGCGCTGATGTCCGCATTTTGATTGCCGCTCATATGGTATGCTTCATCCAGGTTACCCATAACGAAGATCAGGCACTTGCTACAGTCGATCTCCCGCGGGGCTTGCGCTTCTTTGATCACTTTTCGCAATAGCTTGATGGTTCCGGGGCCGTCCAATTCGTCAAACTGAAGCTTCACATCACCCCTAGATGAAAACATGTTTTTGGTTGCTTCATATATGATTTTCCAGTAGAACTTTGGAAGAAACCGAAGTTCTTCGTCTTCCTCCCATTCGTACGCATTAAGTGGGACCCCATCTTCCTTTTCGCGCATTTTTCGATAGGTAGTAATTCCTTTGATAACTGTACCTCTCTCGACTTCGACACCGAGCCTGAGGTATTGGTTCAGCTTCCCGATGAGCTCGTACAATTCATCGATCTTCCCTAATCCATAATGGCTGTAAAACCGACCGCTGTCCATTAATTTCCAGATAATTTGGTTGTTCATATACTCCAGTTCCTTCCCGTACTTATCCAGTGTTCTGGCGTGCTGAAATTCATCGAAGGCCAGAATCACGGGATAGCCCCCTTCGTTTTCGAAGATCCTTTCCATACTGAATTTTATATCATTCCGCCGATTTACCAAATCTCCCAGGTCGAATGGGTAAAATTGTTTTTCAAAATCCACCAATGAAGCCAGGCGCTGCACCAGTGAAGTTTTGCCCACGCCGGTGAGGCCCCAAAGGTTGATGATAAGCGGCTTTTCCTGAATTTCGGGAAACAGGTACCAGGAGCCGATGGCATCAACCACATCATCTATCACCCGGTCTACGCCCACAAACTCGTCTTTCAGGACCTGTTTTGCAACATCTAATTTGTGCTGCTTCTCTTTAATTTCTGCGTGTTGTACTTTACTTTGGCTCATGTCTTTTTGTGTTTTGAGACAAAGGAAGGGTGGCACTACGCCACAGGATGTCGCAGTGGAAATTTATTTGTACTGGGCGATGCTTTTTTTAAGCTCGGAGGCGATCTCTTCGGCCAGCCAGTCGGGCTGATTTACCTTTACCTTGCTGCCATAGCTCAGGATTTTTCGCTCCAGCTCAATATTGGGAATAACCATTAACTGTATTCGAAGTTCCCGATCGTTATCTATCACAATTACCTGCGAATCGTGCAGCGGCAAGGTCTTGATGTACTTTCCTATAAAAGGCTCAAAGGCCAGCTCTACCAATTCTGCCTTTTTATCGGAATGGATAATTCCGATGGTGTCTTTAAAAAGGTCGGCGGGATCGGGGTGCGCATCGCGGTCAAAACATTCATCGGTTACCTGGAGCGCGTCAATCCGGTCGATGCCAAAGCTGCGAAACTCATCTTTTTCTTCTACCCAGGCTACCACGTACCACCTCTCATTGTATTCCTTTAAAAGATAGGGCTGAAGCTTATAATGGTGAGCGGTATTCCGGTAAAATGCAGAGTGGTTGATCTCAACCTTTAGGCGCTTTCGGATAGCTTGAAACAAGGGCGCGATATGTTTCAATCCGATTAGGGAACCTTGGGCTTCGAATGAGACGTAGTTTAGCAGTTCCTTTTCCCGTGCGATCGGCCCGGCGATGATTTGCGTTATTTGCGCGAGGTTTGCCAGCCTGAGAAATTGTTCTACGTTTATCCGCGATTCGGATGTGATGGAATAGCCGTTTCTACTGCGGTTGTAAACAATTTCGACCCCAATCTCATAGCGAATTTTCTCAAAATCGCGCTGTACCGTTCGCCTCGAGTTTTCAAACCCATGCCCATTCAAGAATTCTTCCATTTCCCGCATGGAAGTATACGTATTCGGCTTTAGCTTCTTGATGATGAGCTGGTATCGGCGGATGGTTCCGTGGATAGATGACATAGGGCGGATTCTTGAGATACGATAATAGGGAAATTTTGGAGATCATGCGGTACAGCAATAACAAAGTGAGTTTTCTTCAGAATAAACTGTCTAGCCGAGAAAGCATCAAGTCGATTGACAAACGCGATGATCAGGCCAAAAAGGCAGATCGGGAGATTGTGGTCTTCACAGGCAATGAGTAATTGCGTGGCGCACTACAAAGATTATTAGTTCAACTTTTGACTTAGATAGAAATTTGATTTTTATATTAGCCTTTGTAATAGATTTTTACTTTACTTACGCTCTACTCCGCTTGAAGGTCGAAGATAATTACACTGGTTTAAGA
>JAIVHP010000264.1 GCA_020201045.1 Flavobacteriales bacterium | reverse complement strand
CGCGGTGAATCATATCTCTGCCGGCTTCGTATTCCGTAACTCCCCTTCGCTGGCGAAGTTTAAAATACGCATCGGCGTATCGGTCTATATTTTCGGGGTTTTCGTTTATATCTTCAATCTTTATTCCGTCGAGGCTCAGCGAATATTTTTCAATGATTTCTTCAATACGCGAACGCTTGCCGAGCACAATGGGGTGTGCAATTCCATCTTCAGCCAGAATCTGGCAGGCCTTCAGAACTTTATAGCTTTCCCCATCGGTAAACACGAGCCTTTTGGGATCTCCTTTGGCTTTTTCCATCGCCAGCCTTACAAACTTGTCGTCTCTGCCAAGTTTGGAAATCAAGTGTTCTTCGTACGCATCCCAGTTTTTGATGGGGCGTTGTGCAACACCGGTTTCCATGGCAGCTCTTGCCACGGCGGGAGCAACGGTGGTGATAAGCCTGGGGTCAAAAGGTTTGGGGATGATATATTCCCTGCCAAACGAAAGGTCGCGCTGGTTATAAGCCAGGTTAACTACTTCGGGAACGGTCTCTCGGGCCAGGTCGGCGATGGCCTTCACCGCGGCGAGCTTCATTTCTTCGTTTATCGATGTAGACCTCACATCAAGCGCTCCGCGAAATATGTACGGAAAGCCGAGCACGTTGTTCACCATATTGGGATTGTCTGATCTTCCCGTGGCCATAATGATGTCTTTTCGCGCATCCATGGCGTCTCTGTATTGAATTTCCGGGTCTGGATTGGCAAGGGCAAAAACGATGGGGTTTTTCGCCATACTTTTCACCATGGCCTTGCTCACGATGTTTCCCTTAGACAATCCAACGAATACGTCGGCGTCGGCAATAGCTTCGTCAAGGGTTTTGAGCGGAGTGTCGCGTGCGAATTTTTGTTTCTCCTTGGTGAGGTTATCGCGATCAGTGGCAATCACGCCTTTGCTGTCGAGCATAAGAAGGTTTCCCGGTCGTATCCCGAGCGAAATATAAAGGCTGGCACATGAAATGGCACTCGCCCCGGCTCCGTTAAAAACCACTTTTACATCTTCAATTTTTTTATCGGCCAGACTGAGGGCGTTCAGCAGCGCCGCTCCGGTAATGATTGCCGTACCGTGCTGATCGTCGTGCATCACCGGGATATTGAGCTCGTCGCGCAAGCGCTGCTCTATTTCAAAACAGTCGGGAGATTTTATGTCTTCCAGGTTAATTCCGCCAAAAGTGGGTGACAGTATTTTAACGGTTTCAATGAATTTATCGATATCGGTGGTATCGAGTTCCAGGTCGAAAACATCAATATCCGCAAATATTTTGAAGAGTACTCCTTTTCCTTCCATTACGGGTTTAGATGCCAATGCACCGATGTCGCCCAGTCCTAAAACGGCAGTTCCATTGCTAATAACCGCAACTAAATTTGATTTTGCCGTGTAGTTGTAAGCCAGCGCTGGGTTTGCCTGGATTTCTTTGCAGGGCTCAGCCACTCCGGGTGAGTATGCAATGGAAAGGTCGCGTTGGCTGTTTGACGGCTTGGTGGGTATGACTTCTATTTTACCTGGGCGATCGCCTTCTTGGTAGTCGAGAATATCGCGTTTTCTAATTTTAGATTTTTTTTCTTCTGGCATATTGCAAAGTAAAGGTTTCTTGAATTTTATTTACCTCGTCAAAATAATAAATGAAACATCGGAGCTCAATGTGCGTACTAGCAACCAAAGGAAAAATATCCCTTTAACCAAAAATTAATCCTCAGCAGCAAAAACCACCCCGAAAGCTTTCGGGGTGGTTTTTTCATTTTTGAAAAGAATTGTTTTCTCTAGAATTTGAATCGATGCTGGGCGAAGGATTCGATCGCAAAATATATCGACCTATCATATAACCCGATTGCTAATTTCCAGATGTTTAGGCAGGAGTATCACGCAAAATCCCGAACTTGTTTCGGGGTAAGCGAAGCAATCCCGAACTTGTTTCGGGGCTCTGCGCCCCTCCGCCCTCCGGCGGATCACAAGCGTCAGCACTATTATTTTAAATGATTTACGTAGCTCACAAAGCCCCTAGTTTCTTCATTCTTTTTCTCCATCGAGAATCAAAACATAGACTAAAATTTGATTACGCTGTGGCACGGGTCTCTCTGCGTCCCCTCCGCCATTCGGCGGAGTTCGAGCATCCGCAATTCTGCGGAGCTCAAGCGTTTGGGCATCCTTAGCGATCCTCCGCCATCCGGCGGAGCTCCAGCGTCGGCGTGAACCTTAGAAAGGTAGCGCATTTCACGCAAATACTCGGACTCCGCAGAATTGCGGAGGGTCGCAGAGTAATTCGCAGATACTGGGACTCCGCCGCATGGCGGAGGTGCGCAGAGCCCCATCCACCCTTCGGCGGAGCACGCCTCTGTGTTCTCGGCAAAACACGCCCTGCTTGTCCATTTTCTCACCGTTCTCAGCGCTATTTTTTTGCGTATGGCTATCCAGATAAACAGTTATCAAAATAGATGATAGGAGCGGCGCTCTTAGCTGAACTCAGGTTATCGGGTTTATCGCCGGGGCAACGGATTTGCTGGATACCCGAAAACAAAAAAGCCGCTCGAATATTCGAACGGCTTTTGTAAGTTTATTTTAAGAAATTTTATTCAGCGAGAATGATCACTTTGTTTTGCTGCACTTCTACAACTCCGCCGGCTATTTCGTAAAAATCTTCACCGCCAGCGGTAGTAACCTTTACTTTGCCCTGCTTCAATGCCGAAATAAGCGGTGCGTGCTTATCCAGAATTCCAAGGCTCCCGTCGGTTCCCGGTACAGTTACCGCAGTGGCTTCTCCCGAAAAAAGTGATTTGTCTGGTGTAATAATATCTACTACCATAATTAGGCGTTTTCGGCGATCATTTTCTCACCTGCTTCAATTACTTCTTCAATGCTTCCCTTCAGGTTAAAGGCCGCTTCGGGGTATTGGTCGAGCTCGCCTTTCAAAATCATATTAAATCCTTTGATGCACTCTTCTATCGGTACCAAAACACCCGGAAGACCGGTAAATTGCTCGGCAACGTGGAAGGGCTGTGAAAGGAATCGCTGTACCCTTCTCGCTCTCGAAACGATGAGTTTATCTTCTTCGCTCAATTCATCCATCCCCAAAATGGCGATGATATCCTGAAGCTCTTTGTATCGCTGAAGGGTTTCTTTTACTTCTTGTGCGCAGTTAAATTCCGAGCTCGGCAATTTTTCTCGATAGTACCGTCGTTGCATCGAGGTGGGCAAAAGTTGTTGCCGGTGCAGGGTCGGTCAAGTCATCCGCAGGAACATATACCGCCTGAACCGAAGTAATAGAACCGCGGTTGGTAGAAGTAATTCGCTCTTGCATACTTCCCATCTCCGTGGCAAGTGTAGGTTGGTAACCTACCGCCGATGGCATCCTTCCCAGCAGTGCAGATACCTCAGAACCGGCTTGTGTAAATCGGAAAATATTATCGATAAAGAAGAGGATGTCTCTTCCTCCTGACTCTTCGTCTCCATCGCGGAAATACTCCGCAAGGGTTAGTCCCGAAAGTGCAACCCTGGCACGTGCCCCGGGAGGCTCATTCATTTGGCCGAATACGAAAGCCGCCTGAGAATCTTCCAGGGCTTTGGGGTCTACCTTTGAAAGGTCCCATCCGCCTTCTTCCATTGATTCGGCAAAAGCTTCTCCGTATTTTATGATACCAGACTCGAGCATCTCTCTCAAAAGGTCGTTTCCTTCTCTTGTGCGCTCTCCAACTCCGGCAAAAACCGAAAGTCCTTCGTATCCCTTTGCAATATTGTTGATCAATTCCTGAATCAATACCGTTTTACCAACTCCGGCACCGCCGAATAATCCAATTTTACCACCCTTTGAGTAAGGCTCAATCAGGTCGATAACTTTGATACCAGTGTATAGCACTTCTTCAGATGTAGAAAGGCCGTCGGTCGCGTCCATCGCGATGGTTCTTACGGTGCTTTCGCCGATGTGTTGTTGACATTCCAAGACGAGCTCTGAGCCGTCTTTTCGCTTGATGATGAGTGAGTCGTAGATGTTGGGTAGGTCTTGCTCATCTGCAAAACTTACGTCGACTACCGGTCCGATGACCTGAACTACTTTACCAGAATTATTCGCCATGACGCTTGAATTAAGTGCTGTATCGCTTCGATTTTTCGCGCTGCAAAGCTAATATTTAATCGTTGTTTCACCAATGGCATCACCTTATTTTATTTTTCTACTTTTGAACCGTATTTGTTACCGCGGTTAATAACCGTTGTAGCCAGTTCAGATTTCAACACTTCATTGACCTTCTTCTTCATTGAAATTGTACCGTAATTTATCCGAATTCACCCCAACTACAAGAGCTATTGTAACTGTGGGAACCTTTGATGGTGTGCACGTTGGCCATCAGAAACTACTTTCGCGAATTCGCGAATTGGCCCGGAAAGAAAACGGCGAAACAGTGCTGCTCACATTCTCACCACACCCGAGAATTGTGCTCTTTCCAGACGATAACGATTTAAAATTGTTGACTACCCTCAACGAGCGAATTGAGCGATTGGAAAAAACGGGTTTAGATCACTTGATTATACATCCTTTTTCAGTTGAATTCAGCCGAACCACGGCATTGGAATATGTAAAGGATATTTTGGTGAACCAATTGGGTGTGCACAAACTCGTAATTGGCTACGACCATCACTTCGGTAGAAACAGGGAGGGAAATCTCAAACGGCTAAAGGAAATGGCTCCGGGGTACGGATTTGAAGTTGAAGAAATATCAGCGCAGGAAATTGACGATGTGAATGTGAGTTCTACAAAAATCAGAAACGCATTGGAAGCTGGAGATATAGCAAAGGCCAACGAATTTCTGGGTTATGCCTACCCCGTTTCGGGCGAGGTGGTGAAAGGCGATCAAATTGGAAGGTCTTTGGAATTTCCCACGGCAAACCTGAAGCCACCCGAAGCTACAAAGATGATTCCCATGAACGGGGTTTATGCCACTGTTGCCCTCTTGGACGGGAAGCGATACCCAAGCATGACAAATATTGGTCATCGCCCCACGATTTCTGCAAAGGGGAAGCCCAGGATAGAAGTTCATATTTTCAATTTTAAGGAAGACATTTACGGGAAGAGCCTTACCATTTACTTCGAAAAAAGGCTCAGAGACGAAGAGAAATTTGAAAACATTGCGGAGCTAAAGAACCAACTTGAAATCGATGCAGAAGAAACCAAACATTTCTTTTCGGGCAGTTCTATTGATCTGGATACTTAGCGCGTCGCCCGTTTTTGCCAGTTATAATGGAAATCTCTGCGAACGGGTAAATGATGATGGGAGCTTAAAAGTGAAAACGGCAGACTTGTCTGGACTTTCTGAACTGTGTTCGTGTACGAAACTTAAATACCTGGACTTTGTAAAAACATCTGTCGTTCGTCTTCCCGATTGTTTTGGGAAATTGGCTGGCTTGCGCTCGGCTACATTCAGAAAATCGGCCCTGAATCGCATGCCCGATGACCTTTATGACATGACTGCTCTTGAGGAACTCGATCTCTCCTTTACCGCATTAAATATTCTACCTCGCGGCATTCTCACTCTTCCCAATCTTAAAATTCTCAATTTGCGCGGAACAGCCATTACATCACTTCCCGATGGTTTAGAGCACCTCGAAAAGATTGATATGCGCATGATAGAAATGAACAAAAACCAACAAGAAGCGATAAGAGATCGGTATCCCGATTTGAAAATATTCTTTTCTTCGCCGTGCAATTGCGGTTAAAATGAACAAAAAATGAAGTTAACAGTAGAGATTTCCATGTATCCACTTCGCGCTGATTACGAAGAGCAGGTGCTCTCATTTATCCGCGAAATCCGTAGCCACAATCTCGATACGGTGAAGGTAAATGCGATGAGCACGCAGGTGGTTGGCGATCACAATGAAGTTATGGAAGCGGTAAATAAATCGGTAGCAAAAGTTTACTCGGGCCACGTAAAAGCATCCTTTGTGATAAAAATTCTTCCCGGCCAATTGGATTTGGATTTCAAGATGTAATGGAATTGCCGATTGAAATTGCAGCGGTAGTATTTAATATCGCCTATGTGCTTTTAGCCGCCAGGGGGTCAATCTGGTGCTGGCCGATGGGGATAATAGGTTCGGGATTGAGTATTTGGCTTTTTATAAAGTCTGGCTTATACGCCGAATCGGTACTCTTTACCTATTACGTTTTTATGGGGTTTTACGGCTGGTATGCATGGATCCGCTCCACCGAAAATCGCGACGAAATTCAAATAAGAATCTGGAATTGGCCTGTGCACAGCCTGGTTTTAATCGGAGGATTCATTGCCTCTTATGGAGTTTACTACATCCTTGAAAACTTTACCGATGCCCAAATGCCGCTACTCGACGCGTACACTACCGTGTTTAGCTTTATCGCTACGTGGATGGTGGCAAAGCGCATTCTGGAAAACTGGGTCTATTGGATAGCGATAGATGCCCTTACCATTTATTTATACGTTTCGAGAGAGCTCTATATTTACGCCGCTTTATCTGCGGCCTTCACCGTAATTGCCTTTTACGGATATGCAGCGTGGTATAAGTCATACACCCAAAGCCCACATCAGACTAATGGAAGTTATTAAGGTTTCTATTACAGGCCCTGAATCATCGGGCAAGAGCGAACTTGCAGCTTATTTGGCCAGGCAATTTCAAACTTCCTTTGCCTCTGAGTACGCCAGAGAATACCTGGAACCGCGAAATGGTGAATACGACTACGAAGATTTGATAGCCATATGCGAAGGGCAAATTGCCAATGAAGAAGAAGCTATGGAAAAGGCTAACGGCATCGTCTTTTTCGACACAGATATGCTGGTGTTGAAAATATGGGCGCGGCATCGTTTTAATCGCGTACCCAGAAATGTGGCCCTGGCTATAGAACAGCGGCAATACCATGCTGTACTGCTTTGCAAACCCGATTTGCCCTGGACACCAGATCCACTGCGCGAAATACCCGATGAAAATGAGCGCAACTTTTTATTTGAGCTCTACAAAAGACAGGTAGAAGCAAATTATTCCGATAATTATTTCATTGTAGAAGGCGAAGGCATACAGCGCTTTAAACGCGCCGAAAGCTATATTCGCAACCATTTTGACCTTTAGTGTTTTTGTAGTTATAAAGTAAGAATTACCTTTGTCACATCTCACAGGGGTGCCTATATCCGCCAATCAAACGTGATTTTTGGACAGGCTGAGATCAAACCCTACAACCAATACTGTTTTTGGTTGTGCACCTGATCCGGTTAATACCGGCGTAGGGAGAAATTAGTTGGCAAGCTCGCTTTCCCCGAGTGAGCTCCGTAACTAAATAATACAGAACAAATGAAAAATTTATGGAGAGCAGCTATGTTAGCTGTTTCACTGCCTTGCGCATTAGCGGCACAGGTAGAAGTAACCGGTATTGTGGTAAACCCGGAGAACGAACCTTTAAACGGCGCGCAAATCGCTGTCGATGACGGAAACCGCGCCTTCTTTACACAACCCAGTGGAACCTTTAACGTGGGGAAACTTACTCCTGGATCGCACAGCCTGCGGGTTTCTTATTTGGGGTATGAGTCCAAAGTAGAAACCATCGAGGTCTCTCAAGGGATGGAAGACCCGGTAGTTGTCTTGAAACCGAGTCCCTTTCTCACCGATGAAGTGGTGGTAGAAGCCACCCGTTTATCCCGAAAGGCGCCCGCGACATTCAAGAATATTGAAAGCAAGGAAATTCAAAAACTAAACCTTGGGCAAGACCTTCCCATCCTGCTAAACTGGACGCCTTCGCTGGTATCTACAAGCGATGCCGGAGCAGGGGTGGGGTACACGGGTATGCGCATCCGCGGAAGCGATCAAACCCGTATCAATGTTACGGTGAACGGCATACCCATTAACGACGCCGAGTCGCAAGGAGTGTTTTGGGTGAATATGCCCGATCTGGCAACCAGCCTTTCGAGTGTGCAAATACAACGCGGCCTGGGTTCTTCCACCAATGGATCGGGTGCTTTTGGAGCATCTGTGAATATGGAAACCAACTTACTCGACGACGAAGCCGGTGGTATGGTGTCGAGCAGCGCCGGTTCATTCAACACGTTTAAAAATACCGTACAGGTAAATACGGGCCGCATGGAAAATGGCTTTGCTATGGAAGGAAGGCTGTCTAGCATTCAATCTGATGGTTACATAGACAGAGCTTCGAGCGACCTGAAAAGTTATTACCTCTCCGGTGGGTATTTTGGCGAAAATACCGTGGTAAAGGCTATTACTTTTGGGGGCGCCGAGCGAACTTACCAAAGCTGGTACGGAACACCTGAATCTAGACTGAACAACGATGTAGAAGCTATGAATGCCCACGCCGACAGGGAAGGGTATGCGCCAGACCAGCGAGCAAATCTGCTGAGCAGTGGTAGGACGTATAATTTTTATCAATACGAAAACGAGGTAGACGATTATCAGCAAGATCACTACCAACTACACCTCATTCAAAAAATCACACCTTTTATCCAGCTTCGCCTGGCTGGACATTACACTTATGGCCGCGGATTTTTCGAGCAATACCGCCGCGACGATGAGTACGCCGACTACGGAAAGCCAAATCCGATGATTGGGGATAGTATTATTACAGAATCGGATTTCATTCGCCGCAGATGGCTGGATAACGATTTTTACGGAGGTACATTCGCGCTGGATTTTGAGAAAGACAACCACAAAGTTATTCTCGGTGGTGGAGCTCATCTTTATCGAGGCGATCATTTTGGCGAAATCGTTTGGGCCGAAATGGCTGGAGAGATCGATCACCTGGAAGAATACTACCGCGGAGTGGGAGATAAAGACGATCTGAATGTGTATGCGAAATGGGAATACCGTACCAACCGTTTGCAATTAATGGCCGACATGCAGTTGCGCAGTGTGCAATACGAGGCATTTGGAACCGACAACGATTTGTCTCCTATCGAAGTAAAACGCGATTTCCTGTTCTTTAACCCTAAAATTGGCGGCCGCTATACCTTAGATGGATCGAACTCTATATATGTATATGCCGGAATAGGAAACAGAGAGCCCGTGCGAAACGACTTTATAGATGCTTTACCAGGCGAACAGCCCGAGCACGAAACAATGCAGAACATCGAATTGGGCTATACTTACTCAGACAGCAGGCTGGTTGTGAATGCCAATGGTTACCTGATGAATTACCAGAATCAATTGGTGCTTACCGGTGAGTTAAACGATGTGGGTGCATCTATAAGGAGAAATGTGGATGAATCGTACCGGGCGGGAGTAGAAGTTGACGCGACCGTATTTTTTGCCAAATGGTTTAATTGGAATGTAAATGCAACGCTAAGCCAAAACAGGATTAGGAATTATCAGAACGTTGTTTACGACTACTCCGATGGTTTTGACGTGCTCACGGAAGGATTTGAAGATACAGAGATCAGCTTTAGCCCATCTATTATTGCCGCGAGCCGATTGAATTTTGAACCGATGAAAGGGTTGGAAATTAATTTGAATTCTAAGTACGTTGGTAAACAGTACCTGGATAATACCCAAAATGAAAATCGCACGATAGAAGCCTATTTAGTAAACGATCTTAGGGTGGCTTACACTGTAGAAAACCTGCTATTCAAAAAAGTTCAGTTTAGCGTTTTGGTAAATAATATTCTCGATGAGCGCTACGTCTCAAACGGCTACACCTATTCTTATATAGCCGGAGACGAGGTAACAGAGAATTTTTACTACCCCCAATTTTTATTTTTTGGATCTTCTTTTAAGTAATTGACGCAGAGAACTCAGAGAAAAAGGACAACCAAAGCTCAAATTGATGAGTGCGCCGAGGATCGCGAGCGATCAGTGAGAAACCCGACGACCTTTCTCTTTGCAAGTTCTCACAGCGTGCTTGCACGCCTTAAGCCTTTTGAGCAACCCCGGACTTGCTTCGGGGCTGCGCACTCGCCTAAACACGCCCTGCTTGTCCATTTTCTCACTTTTCTCAGCGCTAATTTTTGCTTAAGGCTATGATAAAACAAAATCAATTTATTTCTGATAATCAGCTGTCAGTTATCAAAATAGATAATAGGAGCAGCGCTCATAGGGGAACGGAGTTCGATTATTCTTCAGGTTTTTAAGTCGCGAATTCGGTCGGCGGTGGCCCTTGCCCTGATGTAAACTTCGTGGGCGGGCTCATCGCTTTCCCAAAGGCAACCGTGTAGAGCCGCTCCGTGAAATCCATTTTCGGCAACAGATTCCAGTTTGTCTATCGAAATGCCGCCAAGTGCATAGATGGGCTGGTTTGCTTGCGGGGTTAGAATAAGTAGGGCTCTGCGGCTGAATCCCGCGGAAAGCGAGCTCTGCGAAATGCTGTCGAATACCGGGCTTAAAAAAGCGTAGGAATACGTTCGCTTGTCGCTGGTTACATCGGTAAGTTTGTGAAAAGTTCGGGTAATAATGAGATCGGGGTTCATTCGCTTTCGCGTCCAAACGCCAAAGTGGTACATCTTCCCTCGTTTTCGATGGCTTCTGCTGAGGTGTATTCCGCCCAGTTTATACTGATGTGCCAATCCGTGGTAACTGTGCAAGACCAGTCTGTTTCGGTATTCTTCCGGAAACCGTTTGATGTAATCAGACAGCAGCCCTCTGGACATTTTAGGCTTTCTGATGTGGAAATTTTCCAATCCCGACTCAAACATCTTTACCACTTCCGTAGTCTCGTTTATCTCGTTTCGGGCACTGGAAATTACAACTAAGTCCATATCACTTCATCTTTTGACACATCTCCGTTATAAATTCCGGCCTTTCTTCCGCACCGTTTCCAATAACCAGTACATCTGCACCGGCGTGGCTCAGAGCTTCGGCGTCTTCTACGGTTCTTATTCCGCCACCCACAATGAGCGGTACACTTATCCATGATTTTACGGTGGCTACCATTTGGGGAGAAACGGTTTTCTCGGCTCCGCTTCCTCCATCCAGGTAAATCATTTTCATACCGAGCATCTCTCCGGCCAAGGCCGTTGCAGCGGCTATTTCGGGTTTTTCATATGGGATGGGCATCGAATTGCTTACGTACTCGGCGGTGGTGGTTTTTCCGCATGAAACAAGTGCGTATCCGGTGGGTAAAATTTCCAATTCCGAATTTCGCAGAAGGGGCGCAGCTTCTACGTGCGAACCAATTAAATACTCGGGGTTTCTCCCGCTTATAAGCGATAGAAATAAAATAGCATCGGCGTTTAAGTTAGTATGCGCAGGTGAAGAAGGAAACAACACAACAGGAATAGACGAAATCTCTTTCAGGGCTTTTACCGGATCCCATCCTCGCGCCTGGGTAATGAGGCTTCCGCCTAGAAAGAAAAAATCAACTCCGCTCTTTTCCGCCCTCGAGTTGCAGTCTACCAAATGGTCGAAATCGCGAATGAAATCCGGGTCTATTAACTGTGCGATAAGCGTCTTTCCCGCTTTTTTCGCCAGCTCGATATTTTTGTAAATATTCAAATCAATTTCAAAAATAGATTTATTTCAACAGGTAAGCCAAAACCAGATCATTTAAGAACACCAATGCCAATTTAAATCGGTGTGTGGCATCTTCTTTTTCTACTTCTACATCCACTTCGTCTTTTACAGAGTCGTAAGCCTTTAATTTAATTGATTTAAAAGGTAAACCCGCCCCAAAGATCTTAAATGTAGCCTCTTTAACGGCCCAAATGCAGGTTAGGCGATCAAGTCGTGGCATATCCCCAAAAGCGCCTTCATCTCCAGGGTTCAAAAATTTTGAACTAACTTTTTCCAGTTTCCGGTCGGGGTATTGTAAATCTATTCCCGCGTGGCTTTCAGAAATCATAACACCCACCACATCGCTGGAATGGCTAAACGATACTTCCGGGCCATTTAATAAAAAAGGTTTTTGGTTGTGGTAGAGCTGAATGGCGGCGGGGTAAACTTCGCAAAGCAAATACCTGGATGCAAACCATTGCCTGCGCTTTTCGGGATGGCGTATTTTCGCTCCCGGAGTTGTGGGGAATTCTTGTTTTAAGAGTTCAGTTTCATAAAAGTCAGTGGGTTCCTGTGTTTTCCAAAGGGCAACTTCAGCTTTTTCTAAGGAGCGATAATAGAGAAGGGGCATAACGGCGTAAAGCTCTGGATTTAAGGATTAATTCTTCAGTATTTTCGCTAGCTTATTGTATCTTTGCGCTTCTAAATTTAAAGCGTTGATTAGATGAGCAAGACTGCTGACACTAAAAAATTACCTCACAAAGTAAAGGATATTAGCCTTGCCGGATGGGGAAGAAAAGAAATTAATCTGGCGGAAGCCGAGATGCCCGGGCTTATGTCGCTCAGGGAAGAATTCGGAAAGGATAAGCCATTGAAGGGAGCGCGTATCGCGGGATGCCTTCATATGACCGTTCAAACTGCTGTTCTTATTGAAACATTGGTTGAGCTGGGAGCTGAAGTTACCTGGTCTAGTTGTAATATTTTCTCAACTCAAGACCACGCTGCAGCCGCTATGGCCGAAGCCGGAATTCCGGTTTACGCCTGGAAGGGAATGACCGAAGAAGAATTTAACTGGTGTATCGAACAAACCTTATTCTTTAAGGATGGAGAGCCTTTGAATATGATTCTCGACGACGGTGGAGACCTTACCAACATGGTTTTTGACAAATATCCCGAATTGGCCCCCGGAATAAAAGGTTTATCTGAAGAGACTACCACCGGCGTTCACCGCTTATACGAGCGAATGAAAAAGGGAACATTGGTAATGCCTGCAATCAATGTAAACGATTCGGTTACCAAATCTAAGTTCGATAATAAATACGGCTGCAAAGAATCGCTTGTCGATGCCATTCGCAGAGCCACCGACGTTATGATGGCGGGTAAAGTAGCCGTTGTAGCTGGTTATGGCGACGTGGGTAAAGGTTCGGCCGCTTCTTTAAGAGGCGCCGGGGCACGTGTTATTGTTACCGAAGTAGATCCTATTTGTGCTTTACAGGCGGCAATGGACGGGTTTGAAGTGAAGCGAATGATGAGCGCAGTAGGTGAAGTTGATATTGTTGTTACCGCTACCGGAAACAAAGACATCATTCATGGCGAGCATTTTAAAGCCATGAAAGACAAAACGATTGTGTGCAACATCGGGCACTTCGACAACGAAATTGATGTGTCCTGGCTGAATACAAACTACGGCGATTCTAAGGTAGAAGTAAAACCGCAGGTAGATATGTACACTGTAGAGGGAAAAGATATTATTCTCCTCGCAGAAGGACGCCTTGTCAACTTAGGATGTGCTACTGGTCACCCTTCTTTTGTAATGTCTAATTCATTTACCAATCAAGTGCTTGCACAATTGGAATTGTGGAATAACCACGAGAATTACGAAAACAAGGTTTATACATTGCCTAAACACTTGGATGAGAAAGTAGCCAAGCTCCACCTTGAGAAAATTGGTGTAGAACTCGAAGTATTGAAGAAAGACCAGGCCGATTACATCGGTGTAGACCTGGAAGGTCCATTCAAACCAGATCACTACAGATATTAATTCTGCAACGACATATTGATCTAAAAAACCCTCGCAATACGCGGGGGTTTTTTATTGATTAAAGATGCGTAGTAAGTTGGCGTTCGGATTAAACTGCGTATTGTATCTCAAAAGCGGGCGAATTGCAGGGCCTTCGGTAGGAAGCCCGTTTACAATCTCGAACGATGATTCGCAGCATGCCAAATCCGTGGCCACGCTGGCTTCTTCTACTTCTATCGTACAGCCTTCTTGCACCTCAAAGGTACAATGCCGGTCGAACGCGGCAAAATCTTCCAGGCCATATCGGTATACCACAATACCGCGAGATCCACCTATTACGTATGCAAAGCCACCCGGGTTGGCTAGCGGTTGGTACTGGGGTAAATTCAAGTTAATGGTAACATCAGTAGGAACTACCGGCACCCTGCTATCCTGAATATCTCGATCTTTTCTACAACCCGGGGCAATAAGTAGCCCTAAAATGAGTATAATAGATGTGTAAGTTAATTTTTGCACGCTTAAAATTTCTTGTACCCTGATATGCTGAAACGCAAATTTACATTCATTATTCTAATCTTCATCGCCTTCCTAATCTCAGGTCCAAATGCGTTTGGTCAAAAAAGAGAAAAGCAGAAGTCTGTAAAAAAGCAGAAGAAAGAATTTATGGAGCTTCAGGAAGAACGCTCGGAAGCCAATACCAAGCAACTTGAAGAAGGGCGGGAGAGACACCGCGACTTACAGACCAAAGAAACGCGGAAACGCATGAAGAAGAACCGTAAAAAAATGAAACGGTTAAAGAAGAATAAACACAAAGAAAACTTCTTTCAGCGGCTCTTTAAGAAAAAACCGAAGCGCTAACGAGTCAATTTGACTTGTATAAAAATGAATTTCCTATTCCTTTTGGAATTAGTTTACGGCTAATTCTCACCTTAACTTTACGTAACCACCGAAAGGTAAATCGCTCAATTAAAGGACGATTAACCCCTTTCAATCGGCATGAAATCCGGTAGGATTCTAATGATTGGATCAGATTGGATTTATGATTGGTGAAAATTGCTCTTGGTCGTCTGACTTTAAAATCTATATATTTACGGCCTTGTTGCGAAAAAGTTAAAAAAACGTAAACTGATTTATATGTTGCGAAATCTTTACTTCCTGGGATTGGTTTTCCTATTTTCTTCATTTTCCGTGTATGCGCAGGTAGGATCTGGTACGCTAAAGGGAACTTTGACAGACTCCGAAACGGGCGAACCTTTACCATTTGTTAACCTGGTGTTATTAAAAGGTGACAGACAAGTTGCCGGTGGTTCAACCAATTTTGATGGAGAATATACCATTAAACCAATTCCACCCGGTGAATACAATATATCTATATCATTTGTGGGTTACAACGCTAAACGCATTAACGGTGTAGAGATTAATAACTCCAAAATAACTTTCCTGGATGTTGAATTAGACAGTGGAGTAAAACTTGATGAGTTTGAAGTTGTGGACTACACTGTTCCGCTTATCGATAAAGATGGGGGATCCACGGGAGGAACTGTTACAAGAGAAGATATCAACAAGATGCCAGGTCGGTCTGCCACATCCATCGCCGCCACAGTTGGTGGGGTGCAAGAAACCGGAGCGGGGGTTTCACTCCGCGGTGCCCGTGAAGGAAACACATTCTACTATATAGATGGTATTAAAGTAAGGGGATCAAATAACCTTCCCAAAGCGGCCATCGAGGAAGTTCAGGTATTAACCGGTGGTATTCCCGCTAACTACGGTGATGCGACAGGTGGTATTATATCTATTACTACACGTGGAGCGAGCAGTGAGTATTTTGGAAGTCTGGATATCATCACTTCTGGTTTTGCAAACGAAGATGGTGACGGTATCGGCTTAGACCGTTACGCCCAAACACAGATTGAGGCTGTAATATCAGGTCCACTGCTCTGGAAAAAGGATGCTGAGGGAAATAAAACAGATCCGATTCTGGGATTTTTTGTTTCGGGAAACTACAGGAACTCGCTTGACAACAGACCTTCAATTAGACAATACCGTATCAAGGAGTCTACGCGCCAACAACTTTTGGCAAATCCAATTGATTTTGAGTTTAGTGGAGTAGAAGTAGATCCTTCGGGAGATCAATATATTGACGAGAATGGTGTTCCGCAGAATTCAACAACAGTTACACCAAATGTCCAAGGTAATCCGAATGCTGAGTTTCTAAGATCAGATGATTGGGAAGAAGTGCCAGCGCGCCAGAACGACAGGCAGCAAGGTGTGTCGCTAACTGGTAAACTAGATGTCGCTACAGGTCCAAATATCGATCTTTCTTTTGGCGGTACTTTTGACTGGGTGCAGGATAATATTTACAGCTACCAAAATAGCTTGTTTAATTCTGGAAGTAACGGACGATCTACAGATCAAACCTGGAGAGCTTTCGGTCGGTTTACGCAACGTTTTGCAGATGATGATCAAGAAGCTGATGGGTTAATTAAAAATGCCTTTTACAGCGTTATGATCGACTATAGTCAGAGACGCTTTAAGCAACAAGACCCGCTGCACGAAGACCGATTGTTTAATTATGGCTATGTGGGAAAGTTTGAAACCATAGAAACGCCAAACTATTCTTTCGATGGCGATAGCCTGGACGCTTTTGTGCACTCTGGATTCAGAACGCTGGAAACAACGTTTACTCCCAGCGAGACAAATCCCGGTTTAGCTTCTTACACCACGGGACTATATGAATTCTACGATCAATTAGGTTTTACGGTTCGAGATGGAAATGATATTGACGGAGCAAACGGATTACGAAACGGGCGATTACCAGATGATGTGTACAACTTGTACAGGCCACTGGGAGCACCCTTCAATTCATTCCAGGTTTTCGATCAGGACCAGTTCCGAATTACGGCTTCGGGTAATGCCGATGTGGGAGATCACGCGATAACATTGGGTTTTGAATTCGAACAGTTTACACAGCGTTCTTTTACGGTGCGATCGCCTGTAGGTCTTTGGAATCAGGCACGCCAGTTGACGAATTCACATATAGAAGAGTTGGATTTCGAATCAAGTCCCGTAGCACAAGAGATCAATAATCAAACGTATTTAACCTACGACAGATTAATCGACATCGGAAGTCAGTCAACATTTGACAGAAACCTTCGATCTACGCTGGGTTTAAATCCTAACGGTGATGATTACATCTATGTAGATGCCCTCGACCCGGATCTCTTCGAATTGGATATGTTTAGTGCAGATGAGTTGCTCCGTCAGGGAAACAACGCCCTGGTTAATTACTACGGTTTCGATTATTTGGGAAATCGCTTGAGCGGCGGTTCTCCTACCATTGAAGATTTCTTTAATGCCACCGACGAAGCCGGCAACAGAACAAGACCAGTTGGTGCCTTCGATCCCATTTACGCATCGTTTTACGTGATGGATAAGTTTGCTTTTGACGACATTATCTTCAACGTAGGGTTACGTGTAGACCGCTTTGATGCCAACCAGCCTACGCTTAAAGATCAATTTGTTATAGGTGAAGCTGTTACCGTTGGTGACTCTAGAAATCTTACAGGCGATGAGAATGCCTACCTACAAAATCAGCCTAATGTTGTTCAAGACGATTGGGTGGTTTATGTAAACGATCTTCAAAACCCAACGGCAATAAATGGTTATCGAGATGGAAATACCTGGTTTAACTCCCAGGGTGTTGAGATTCCAGATCCCAGAGAAGGCATCTTCACCCCATCTGGAATTGCACCTCTATTGGTCGATCCAGATGAAGTAGGAGAGAACTTAACGGCAGATGCCTTTAGAGATTACGAACCACAGTGGAATTTTATGCCGCGTATAGCATTTTCATTCCCTATTTCTGATGAAGCGGTGTTCTTCGCCCACTACGATGTTTTGACGCAAAGACCAACGGGGCAGAATGTATTCAATCCAATAGATTACTTGTTTGTTCAGAACCTGGGAAATACACCTATAGCCAATCCAAATCTGTTGCCGACGACTACGATCGACTACGAACTTGGATTCCAGCAAGTACTTTCCAGGAGTTCATCTTTAAAGATTTCTGCATTTTACCGCGAAACGAGGGATGAGATTCAAGCGAGAAGATTACTCGGTGCCTATCCCGTTACTTTTACAACTTATGACAACTTCGACTTTGGAACGACCAAGGGTATGACGTTAACGTACGACTTGAGAAGAACAGGTAATGTGAGTTTAAGAGCAGCTTATACTTTACAGTTTGCTTCTGCAACCGGTTCGAGTTCTGGTTCGGCCTTGAATCTGGTTAACTCTGGCGAGCCAAACCTCCGGGTTATTTTCCCAACAGATAGAGACCAACGCCATGTATTTATCACAACATTCGATTACCGTTACGGCTCGGGTAAGGACTACAATGGTCCAGTTATTGGCGGAAGCCAGATCTTTGCCAATGCCGGTCTAAATGTCGTTGGTAACTTGGGGTCAGGTACACCTTACTCACGACAGAGATTGGCAACGGGTGCAGCATTTATCAATCCATCGGGATCGCCACAACTTGAAGGTACCGTGAACGGGTCACGCGTTCCATGGCAGTTTAGAGTGAACGTTCAGATTGATAAATCCTGGGCACTTGAGCTGGGTAAAGGCGATAAAAAGAAGTCTGCGATGTTAAATGCCTACCTTTTGATTAATAATATTTTTGATACGCAAAACATTTTAGGTGTGTACCGATTTACCGGTAACCCAGACGACGATGGATATCTGGCGGCACCACAGTTTCAACCAAACATTAGAACACAATTAGACGAAACAGCATTCAGACAGATGTATGCGCTGAAAGCTGCCAATCCATTTAATTACTCTGCTCCAAGAACTATACAGCTTGGTATCAGATTAGACTTTTAATAAATATTTAGAGAGAAATAAGATAAATTATGAGAGTATTCACGAACACAGTATTATGCCTCGCTCTGCTCACAGCCAGCATAAACCATCTGAATGCTAGAGAATACGTTGGACCCAAATCCAAGGATTCTAAATCTCAGGTTAAAGCCAAAGCGGTAGATTGTTCTCCCGCTCAGTCTTTGCAAGAGTTTTTCGTCAATAACGTGCGTACTGCAGCCGAAACCGGCGGGAATACCTGGTACGACCGTGGTAACGGGTTGCCTTATTACGAAGTTCCCGCCGGTGGTGGAAACCACGCAATCTTTGCGGGTGCACTCTGGATGGGAGGAGAAGATCCGGCAGGTAACTTAAAGCTTGCAGCAGTGCGGTTTCGGCAAAATGGTAATGATTATTGGCCAGGTCCGCTTACTACCGATGGTGCAGCTTCAATTCAGCCCGAAACGTGTACGTTGTGGGACAGATTTTTTAATATGTCTCGCCAAATGGTTGAAACGCACAGGTATTATTTTACCCTTCTGGCTCAGGGGATAGATCCCACTACCGACCCACTTTTTGAAAACGGATACGATATCCCGACAGAAATTTTGGAATGGCCTGCAGAAGGCGATGTATCACTTGGACAAAGCTTCAACATTGCTCCATTTGCCGATCTCAGAGATCCAGAATCTGGTGAAATATTAACCACTCCGGATATCTATGAACCCACATTGGGAGATTATCCACTTTATGACCTCGATCAGGAAATAGATTGTAGAACGCGTTTGGTAACAGACCCTGTTCCTTTATTTGGTGACTTTAGCATGTATTGGGTGTTTAACGATAAAGGGAATGTTCACACCGAATCTCAGGGTGAACCGATCGGTATGGAAATTCAGGCTCAGATGTTTGGTTTTACTACAAACGACGAGATTAACAACATGACCTTTTGCAATTATGTGTTGATAAACAGAGGTTCATTGACATTAGAAGATACTTATTTCGCCCAATGGATTGATACCGACTTGGGTAATTTTAGTGACGACTTTGTTGGATGTGACGTTGGCAGAGGTTTGGGATACACATATAATGGTGACGATAACGATGAAGGAAGTACGAGTGGTCCGGGTTATGGCTCTCAGCCACCAGCACTTGGAATTGATTTCTTCGAAGGACCTTACCAGGACCCCGATGGCATTAATAACGCTTATGGAATAGGCGAAGGAGAAGCACTTAATGGTCTTGGCTACTTTAATCTCGCCGATTCGTTAGAGCCTGGTGGTGTTGATTCGATTATCGACAATGAGCGCTTTGGAATGAGAAGGTTCCTATACCACAATAACGCAGATGGTCCAGCGCCGACTTTAGACCCTCAGGTGGCGGTGGAATACTATAATTTCATGCGCGGTATTTGGAGAAACGGTGTAGAAATGACTTTTGGCGGAACGGGTTACAACCCTACCGATCAATCGGCCCTCGACGCAGACTTTATGTTTCCCGGTGATTCGGATCCTTTAAATTGGGGAACGGGTGGAATTGACCCTAATTATGGCATAGCCGGTGGCTGGACTGAAGAGAATGAAGGTAATCCACCAGCAGACCGTCGTTTCATGCAATCTGCTGGACCTTTCACCTTAGATCCAGGAGAATTTAATAACATAACGGTCGGTGCTGTTTATGCCAGGGCGCAAACAGGTGGTCCTTTTGCGTCTGTTGGAGCCTTGTTCCAGGCAGATGACAAGGCACAAGCTCTATTTGAGAATTGTTTTAGGCTTCTCGATGGTCCTGATGCGCCAGATTTGACAGCTCAGGAATTAGATAAGGAAGCAATTCTTTACATCAGAAATACCAGTCCTTTGAGTAATAATCAAGGTGAGCAATATGTGGAATTGGATCCTACTATTCCCCCCACTGATTTGGACGGTACTCCAAACGATCGATTCTATCGGTTTCAAGGTTATCAAATCTATCAATTGAGAGATGCTGAAGTTTCCGTTGGTGATATACAAGATCCTGAGCGGTCACGTCTGGTATTTCAGTGTGATATTCGCGATTTTGAAGAAAATGGAGATCCGATCGCACAGATCGTTAATTACGAGTTCGATGAGTCCATCGGTTTACCCGTGCCTACAGAAAAGGTAAATGGTGCAAACCGAGGAATTACGCATTCTTTTCAGGTAACAGAAGATCAGTTTGCTTCGGGAGATACGCGATTAATAAATTTCAAGAAGTACTACTTCGTGGCAATTGCTTACGGTTACAACGAATATGAACCCTATAATCCAGATCCGAATGTATTGACTGGTCAGGCATTTCCTTACCTACGCGGTAGATCTAGTGCAACAGGTGAAATTACGCCCATCACGGTAATTCCTCACAAACCTTCACCCGAGCAGTTCGGAACGGTTTCTCAAACGAATTACGGAGACGGAGTGCCAATTACTAGAGTAGAAGGCGCTGGAAACGGCGGGAATGATCTACTCATGGACGATGAGTCTGTTAATGCCGTTATGGAATCATCACCTTACAAAGTAGATAGGGTCTCTTACTTACCGGGAAGAGGTCCGATAAATGTGAAGGTCATCGATCCTTTGAATGTTGTATCGGCTGACTTTGAGCTGAAGTTTACAAATGATTTAGCCGATGATGGTGGTTATGAAGGGGATTTCAATGACGCTAGATGGTTTATGATTTATGTAGATAATCCAGAAGACACAATCTTTAGTGAAAATACCATCGAAGTGGCCAATGAACAAATCGTACCTGAGTATGGAATTTCCGTAGAGATAGGTCAATACGAAAATGAAATCGTAAATAACAATGCGAATCTGTTGGCATTCTATCCACAACCCCTTTCGTCTGGCATTGAGTTTACAGGAGAAGAATGGCTCGAAGGTGTGCCAGATCAAGAAGGAAATAACTTCTTCAATTGGATTAGGTCTGGGATTATACAAGAAGACGAACCAGATGCCGAAGAGGCCGATGGTCCGTGCTATCAGCAGGCCGATGGTTCAATTCACCCTTTCGTTTTTAACGACTACCCGAATGTAGACGACGACCAGCTGTTTGAGGATATCGTTGGTGGAACTTTTGCTCCAGCGCGATTGGTTGCCGCTTACGACTGTGGCCCCGCTCCATTGAGCAATGCCGCGAGAGCGCAATTGATCAATGGAAGTAGAGATCTTTCGCCATTGAATTCTGTTGACTTGTTCATCACGCAAGATAAGTCTAAATGGAGTCGCGTTCCGGTTTATGAAATGCAGTCGAATCCTTTATTTGCTCAACTGCGAGCTGAGAAAATGGATTTAAGGGGTGCACTCTCCGTAGATAAAAATGGAAGACACCAACTTGAACCGGGAGCGAATGTGGCCGAAGCTACTTTCAATGGAAACCAGGTAATAATCCAGGAGGATATCGATGATATGAGCGCATCGGAAATCGATGACATGCTTGAACTTCTGGCGCTCGAGTATCCCGATTACTTTGACGATACTTCCACTGAAGGCGATCTGCTTGGGCTTTCGTTTGGTATGTCATGGTTCCCCGGTTATGCAATTACTCCCGAAACTGGCGAGCGACAGAATATGGCTTTTGGCGAAAACTCACAATTGGCCGGTGATAATGGAAAGGATATGCTTTGGAATCCAAGCCCCAGAGTTACTACAAACCTGGGTGACCAAGTTTTATTTGGCGGTGAGCATTACGTATACACCTTTAGAAACGAACGTCGGATTACAGATAACGACCGCGATGTACCAATGTACGACGGCGGGCAGTTTATCTACGAACGTTTGAATCGCGGAAACTCTGTAGAAGTTAGAAGAACCTATAGAGCTCTGGATTGGATAGGTATTCCTGTCTTTTCTCAGTTAGCCAGAGAAGCTGGTTTGCAATATCTCTCTCCGGAAGACGGATTGGTTCCCGGCGAAGCGAAAATCTTCGCCCATGTAGCCAGATCGTATGAACCTTATGCAACTACCAAGGAAGAATTAGGAGATGCTTCATTCCCATTTACACCAGTTGATGAGAACTACGATTTGAGCGAAAACTTCTGGTATCCTTCGTATGAATTTTCAACTGTAGGAATTGAAACTTTCACGAATGTTCAGGAGGAAGGAGAGAATGCGCTTGATTTGATCGATATTGTGCCCAATCCATACTACGCTTACTCGTCGTACGAGCAAAGCAGAGTTGATAACCGTGTGAAGTTTGTGAATTTGCCTCCGGAGTGTAAAATTCAAATCTTTACCATTAACGGAACATTGGTGAGAATCCTCGAAAAGGATAACCCCAATACCTTCCTGGAATGGGACTTACAAAATGAAGCATTCATTCCGATTGCGGGTGGAGTATACTTAATTCATGTGCAATCTCCAAGATTGGGAGAGCGAGTGCTAAAATTCTTTATGGCTACACGCCCAACCGACTTGAGAAACTTCTAAACTACAATCAGAGATTACAACTGTTGACCTATGAATAACTGTTTGAAATTTTTTGTGAAAACCTTCATTGCCGCATTCTCAATTTGCCTGGTGTTTCCGGCTTACGCCGGAAACCCAGACAGGGCCGGTTCTGCAGGAGGTATGCAGCTACTGGTAAACCCCTGGGTGCGAAGCAACGGTGTTGCGGGAGCCAATATGGCCGATGCTACGCCTGTTGAGTCGATGTTTCAAAACGTAGCCGGTATGGCCTTCGTTGAGCAAACAGAAATTGGTTTTACTTATTCAGATTACCTTTCGGGTTCTGATGTTAGTGTTAACTCCGTGGCTTTAGCTCAACGCGTTGGCGAAACTAGTGCGATTGGATTTACCGTTGCATCATTTGGTTTCGGCGATATACGGAGAACAACAACAGAAACGCCAGATGGTGATGGGACTTTTTTCAATATGAGTGTACTGAATATCGGATTGTCTTATGCAAAAGCCTTTTCAAACAGCATTTACGGTGGTATAACTGTGAAGGTGATCTCTGAATCAGTAGCAGACCTAAATTCCAATGGTGTTGCATTTGATGCTGGGATTAAATATGTGACCGGTGACCGTGACCAGATTAAATTTGGTATTTCATTGAAAAATGTTGGACCCACGATGTCGTTCGAAGGCGACGGTTTGAGCTATGAAGGAGCCGCTCCTGATGCAGCTTATTCTTTTACTTCTGAATTGAGAAGTGAAAATTACGAGTTGCCATCACTAATATCCATTGCTGCGAGCTATGATTTCATTCTCGCCGAAAACCACAATCTTACTGCCCACGGTACTTTCATCGCAAATTCCTTTACACGTGATAATTTTCTCGTGGGTGCGGTTTACAATTTTAAAGAGATGTTTTACCTCCGTGGGGGTTACCACTACGAAGAGGGAATTACCAATGATGCAGATAGAAGGTACGTTTACACCGGAATTGCTGCAGGAGCGGGAGTTCAACTGAAGTTTGGTGAAAACAACTCCAGAGTATCGCTTGACTATGCGTGGAGAGCGAGCAATCCTTTTAACGGAACACACTGTATTGGAGCCCGAATACACCTCGGAAAATCGCAGTAAATATTTAAATAGTATTAACTTTGTATTAGAATGAGAAAACCCTGAAAACGGGTTTTCTCATTTTTTGGCTTAACCCACCTGGTAAAAAATGAATTAAGATGTCGCAAATAAACTACTACACCAAAGAAGGTCTGCAAAAGATCAAAGACGAGCTGCATCAATTAAAGACGGTAGAGAGACCATCTATCTCACAACAAATTGCAGAAGCACGCGATAAAGGTGACTTATCTGAAAATGCCGAATACGACGCCGCCAAAGAAGCGCAGGGACATTTGGAAGCGCGTATCGCAAAAATGGAAGACGTTTTGGCAAATGCCAGAATCGTCGATGAGTCTCAAATGGACATTCAAAAATTATTTCCGGAGAAATTCCATCGCATAAAATCGCCGAGAACGATCGCTTTCTGGCCTTTTTGGATATCAATCCGCTGGCTAAAGGGCATACGCTTGTGATTCCCAAACGCGAAGTAGATTATATTTTTGACCTGCCAGAAGAACTACTCTCCGAAATACTGATTTTTAGTAAATCGGTAGCCGCGAAAATTGAAGCGGCGATGGATTGTGAGCGAATTGGAATTTCGATTATCGGACTGGAAGTGCCTCATGCCCATGTCCATCTCATTCCTATCAATTCCGTTTCGGATATGAATTTCTCTAAACCGAAATTGGATTTGTCGCAGGAAGAACTGGCGGAGATTGCAGCTAAAATCAATCGCTCTTAGCCTACCTTAGCTTTTTACCCGGGTTTTTAGAAATATAAGATTTCCAGGATGAGTACGATTCCTTTTCTGTATTTCCACCCTGAAAGCTGTGGCAAATGGCTGCGGCCAGCCCATCTGTGGAATCCAAAAATTCCGGCATACTTTTGAGATTTAATAGAGACTGAATCATTTTAGCTACCTGCTCCTTACTCGCATTACCATTCCCGGTAACAGCTTGCTTTATGCGCCTGGGGGCGTATTCTACATAGGGGATGTCGCGATTAAGTGCCGCGGCAATGGCAACGCCCTGTGCTTTCCCCAACTTTAGCATAGACTGTACATTCTTTCCGTAAAATGGGGCTTCTATTGCCAGCTCATCGGGGTGGTACTCTTCGATAAGTCCAGTGATACGCTCAAAGATTTTTTGAAGCCGAACAGCGTGATCGGTGTATTTGCTCAACTTGATAACCCCCTCGGTAAGCATTTCAATCTTGTTTCCCTTGCAGCAAATAATGCCGTAACCCATCACCGATGTTCCCGGATCTATTCCTAAAATGATTCTTTCTTTAGACAATCTCTTACCTTTAGCCCAAATGTATAAAACTGGAGTTACCCATAAGCTAAGAAAGGAAGTAAAGCTGATATTTTCTTTTTTGGTTTTCGCGCTTCTGGGCGTCTACATAGCAGATAATATCTGGCCTATCTTCGGTGAGTTCAAGCTTGCCATTAGCGCCGGAGCTTCGTCAATTCTCCTGATTTTTTTTCTAACCATACCCAATTTGCTCTGTGAAGCAAAAAAGTGGTTGGCACTATTGAATGACGAACGCATTGGGTTTTCCAAATCCATTAGAGCTTTGCTTATTGGAATGGCCACCGGATTTATTACGCCAAATAGAGTAGGAGAGTTTGCCGGCAGAGTAACGGTGTTTAAACCCGAAGCTCATCCCAAAATCATAGCTATGACCTGGGTGGGCTCTACGCTGCAGGGATCTGTAACTGTCGCATTCGGACTTGTCGCCCTTCTCGTTTTTCCACTCTGGAGTCAGGTTAGCAGTTTTATCAAATTCGACTTGTCACTACACATCCTACTTTTCTCAGCGATTGCTGCAATTTTATTCCTGGCGTTCAGAAAAAAAGTATTCCCTTATGCGCGGGCAATCGCGCAGTCGGTTAGGGCTTTAAAAACTGTAAATGTTTTGAACGCGCTCCCCTGGGCTGTGCTTAGGTATGTGATTTTTACTGCCCAGATTGCCCTTGCGCTTTACCTGTTTGGCTACAGCGGTTCTCCATGGTATTGCTGCGCGGGCATTTCCGTGATGTTCCTGGTGCAATCTTACCTTCCACTTACCACTTTTGCCGAATTGGGTGTTCGGGAGTTTCTGGCCGTTCTCATCTTTGGCGGAACAATGAGTGAGCCGGCTCTGGCAGCCGTGGCTACACTCCTGGTTTGGCTTGCAAATATTGGTCTTCCCGTTGCGGTGGGGAGCCTTCTTATCAGAAACTCTAAGCGTTCAAGACTTGGCGTATCCTGATTTGGCAACCGTCGCATTCGCACTCCCAGCATTCCTTTTGAGTTTGCTTTTGCTCATTTTCACTTTCATAAGACAGAACCGATCGCAAAATGCAAAAGATCGCTCCGTACTGAAAAGCATGGCTATTGTGATTCCATTTAGAAACGAAGGAGCCGGAACCCTTAATCAGGCTAAATACTTGGGTGAATTGTTTCGGGATTCAGCCAACATACCGATTTATTGGATAGATGATCACTCTTCTCATTACCCTGAAGCATTGGCTGAATACACCGCTGATCGAGACGGATTTCACCTTCTGCCTTCAACGGGAAAACCGGGAAAAAAGCACGCCATTCATTTTGCATTGAATACATTGAACGCAGAATGGATATTTCTTATGGATGTAGATTCGCGACCTAATAAGACGATTTTATCACTTTTACAGACGCCTATCGATCGAAGATGTATGATGTTGCTTGCACCCCTTCGTCCAAAGCCATCTCCTTCTCTTTTACGTAATTTCTTCGATCTCGATTTTGTCAGCCTTCATTTCGTCGGATTAAAATCGATCTTAATCAAACAACCCCTCCTTGCCAATGGGGCGGCGATGCTCCTAAACAGGAAGGCGTATTTCGCCTCCCTTCACCACAGAAAAGATTGGGATATCAATTCGGGCGATGATGTTTTTGCCATGATGGCCATGAATAAAGAATTTGGGCGTCATGCTATCGGTATCTTGCCGTTAGAGAAGACTGCAGTTGAAGTTTCCTTTCCAGATAGCTTTTCTGATTTATGGGCGCAGCGCACGCGCTGGGTATCAAAGGTAGGTCGGGTTTCGGGTGGTTGGTTCCAGTTTGTCTCGTGGCTGGTATTTGCCGGGGCTCTCGCGTTTTTTCCGTTGGCGTGGTTGAGTATAAACCGAGCCGATCCAGTGGCTTTCGCTGTGTTTGTCGCGCTCCTGATTGCTCAAATTGGTTATCTCACCACTGCCTGTATTGGTTTGAAGCGCAAAGATCTTATCTGGATGATATTGCCGGCAATTTTCTTGTATCCATTTTATCTGGTGAGTGTGGTCGCGACGAGTATATTTACAAAACCAAACTGGAAATAGCTGTCTTGACAAATAAATCAGAAACGAGCCTGTCGCCTTCGCAACTTGCTTGGAAAAAGTTTAGAGAGAACAAACTGGCGCTCTTCGGCTTATTCGTGCTTATCGCGGCGAGCCTGATTGCAATTCTGGGTGGAATACTTCGGCCCGATAGCAGTGCCAATGCCAACAGTCAGCTTCTCGCCATTTCGAAGAAATCTGTAAATTTCCAGGTCGATGTTCTTCAGATTAGAAAAAACAAAACGTCCGAGAATACGGGTTTTTGGAATATGCTTTTTTTTGGCGGTAGAGATTCTGATTACCATACGATACCCATTCACTCCTATACCTTCGAAGGACCGCTTGTAAAAGGCTACGTGTACGGCGGAAGTCCAGATACACGGGGTGAACCATTTGAATATAATCTGCTCGATGTGGTTTCGCCGATTTCCGGCGAAACGGAATTCGATGAACGCGGTGTTATTTCGGGTTATACCGTAACCGGCGAAAATATTAAACGAAGCGCTGACGACTTGCGCAAAACCATTGAAGAAGGAGCCATTTTTGAAAAGCGGTATATCCTGGGAACAGATAAATTCGGACGCGATCTCTTGAGTAGATTAATGGCTGGAACGATTATTTCGCTCTCTGTAGGACTAATTTCCGTTGCAATTTCTCTGATTTTGGGAATTGGTTTGGGTGCGGCAGCCGGATTTTTCGGTGGGCGCCTTGACGATTTTATTACCTGGCTCATCAATGTAGTGTGGTCCATACCAACCCTACTCCTGGTAATCGCAATTACGTTTGCACTGGGAAAGGGATTTGTGCAAGTATTTATTGCGGTGGGGTTAACCATGTGGGTGGAAGTTGCCCGTGTGGTTCGCGGTCAGGTAATGGCGCTAAAGAATCAGGAGTATATCGAAGCTGCGAAAGCGCTGGGATACGGTAATTTTAGAATTGTTTCTAAACACATTCTGCCCAATGTTATGGGACCGGTAATCGTAATTTCTGCGGCTAATTTTGCATCGGCAATTCTCCTCGAAGCGGGGCTGAGTTTTTTGGGCATTGGCGCCCAGATTCCGATGGCTTCCTGGGGCCAAATGATAAAGGAACACTACACTTACATCACCACAGATATGGCGTACTTGGCCATTCTCCCCGGTTTGTGCATTCTCATTCTCGTCTTGGCTTTTATGCTTATCGGCAATGGATTACGCGATAGTTTTGATAACCGACTCGCTTAAAAGATCAGCAGTGCGGAGATGAAAATCACAATTCCGATAAGCATAAAATACAGTGTATACGGAAGAATATCCCTTGCGCGAAGCCCGGTAATAGATAAAAGTGGAAGCGCCCAGAAAGGCTGCAGCATATTGGTAATTTGGTCGCCGTAAGCCATTGCCATAATGCTTTTTGACAGGGGTAAATTGAGTTGATTGGAAGCTTCGATTATAATTGGGCCCTGCACCATCCACTGCCCACCACCACTGGGCACCAAAACATTTACGAAGCCGGCGCTAAAAAATGTATTGATATAATACGTGGTAGGGGTGGAAACCGAAACTACAAATGCCGAAATTTCCTGCACAATTCCCGCATTTTGCATAATTCCCATGATGCCGAAGTAAAGGGGAAATTGAATGAGAATGCCAGAAGCCCCAGGGATAGCCTGTTTAACTGCCCCGGCAAATTCTGATAGGCTTCCGTGCCCGATCAAACCCAGCCCCAAAAACACGAGGTTGAGAAAGTTGGGATTGAGAAAATTACTATCCCCGCCCGAAACGGAGTTGGTGGCTACAATAACTGCGGTTACCAGAGCTAAAAAACCCAGGGCAAATGCGGGTGCAGATTTGTGGTCAAATTTCTCTGCCCAGCCCATATCTTTTTTCTGCACTTCGTCTGCATCGCCTGTTCTCAGCTTACGCAGGATGTATTTGGTGGGCCTGGCATTTTTGCCCAGGGCATAGGCGCCAAAAGGAACAGCTACCAGCAAAGCGAGCGAAACGCTCATATTCATCTGCGAGAAGACGGTTTCCGAAAAACCGACGTAATCGGGAAGTTGAACGCCTTTTAAGGCACTGCTGCTCTTTGTTAGCTCTGCAATATGGCCACTTTCAGCTACTTTTATCAGAGAGCTTCCCGAGAACCCACCGTGCCAAACCATAAGTCCGGTATAGCCCGATGCCGCTACGATGGGGTAGTTAATTGAAAGTCCTTTTCTCGTAGCTCTTTCGGCTATTTTGCGGGCGAAAATGGCGCCAAATATCAGTGCCATCCCCCAGTTTATCAGCCCCAACAGCACACAAAAAAAACTCACGATCATTGCCGCTCTGGGTGTGGTGTCGCAATACCGGGCCGCAATGTCAATTGCCCGGTTCGCGGGTTCAGTCAGGGCGAGAACATGACCCAATACCAGAATCAAAATCATCTGGTAGGCGAAAACCAGAAACGGCCCATTCCAAATACCTTCGTACCAATAGGTGAAAACCTGGGCAGTGTGAGGAATAAAATCCAGCCCTTCGGGTCTGAAAAAAAGAATGGCTACGGCGATTACAAAAAAGGAAAGCCCAACCGCTAACGTAAAGGGGCTGGGCAATACCTGGTGAAAGAGTCGCTCAAATTTTTGTGCGAAGGACATTCATTTCCGATTTAACGAAAAAACCAGTTAAAAGGGGAGGTCGTCGGCGTCGCTATCGCCCATATTTGCGGGCTCAGAATCTGGAAGTGGCGGCAGATTGCTGTCAGCAGGTTGCTGATTCACCTTTTCGATTCGCCATGCATCCAGGGAGTTAAAGAAGCGAATCTCTCCGGTTTTGGGGTTTTCCCATCGACGTCCGCGGATGTTAAAATTCACCTTTATCTCGTCGCCCACCTGAAATGGGTCAATCAAATCGCATTTGTCCTGTACCAATTGAAACATGATTTCCTGCGGGTATTGACTGCCTTCGTCGCTGACAACGAATTCGCGCTTTTTAAAAGTGTCTTTAATTTGTTGTGTATCGTTTTTTACTACGATTTTGCCGTTCATTGAAAACATAACTGCTATTTCTTTTAATTATTAAAACTCAATAAGGTCATCCAGGCTTCGTTTAACCTGCCGTTGGATATATGTGATTTTGCCATTTCGTGAAGCCTTCTTTCTAATTCTCCGGGCTCGTCTTCGAGCTCTACAAAAAGGTCTCCCAATTCTGTTAGGCGGTACTCGTTTACTTCTGTTTCGTTTGGCAATGCGTTTACATTTCCGAGCTGACCGAGATCATTTCCCGTCAAAACGGTGCTTAGCCGTATATCTTCGGGAATTTGATCTATGCCTATACCGGGGTTTTGAAGGGGTTTAGCCACTTCAAACAAGGCTTCACCGTGTGCTCTAACGTACCAGTTGCCACCCATTCTGCCCACCGTGTCAATTCGCTCCTGGTCTACTTTTTCGTTCTCGTCTAGCACGCTCTCTTTCATGTGAACCTTTACCACTTCGCAAATTACCAGATTCCCCGCACCGCCTTCAGAGCCCAGTTCTACCACATCTTTTACAATGCACTCGAATTGCGCCGGCGATTCTTTCACCCGGAAGGGTTTTACGCGCTCTGATGCCTCCATCGTAAAGCCCGCTTTTTCAAACTCATTTACACCTTCGGGAAAATCGGCACTTGCGAGCGACATTTGCTGCACCATCGCGTAGTCTACAATATTAATGACCACTTCGCTTACCTTCTTTACGTTTTCGAATGTGTGCTTGGTGGTATTGTCTCTTCCGCGCCGCGCCGGTGAAAAAATTAGCGTTGGCGGATTTGCGCTAAACACATTGAAAAAACTGAATGGAGCTAAATTGGGTTTACCCTCCGAATCTATAGTGCTCGCAAAGGCAATCGGACGTGGGCCGATGGCACCTAAAAGCAACCCGTGGAGCTTGGGTACAGGTAGATCTTCGGGATTAAAACTGCGCATTTGTTGGTTTTGGGCAAAGGTAAAAACTTCTCTATCTAATCAATCGGTAAAACACTGTTGTTTCCGTTTTGCTATTTCCAATAACTGCTTATCTTTGCGCACGCTTTTAAAAAGTCTACTGCGGATGTGGTGAAATTGGTAGACACGCTAGACTTAGGATCTAGTGCCGAGAGGTGTGTGGGTTCGAGTCCCTCCATCCGCACCAGGTGGCCCCGAATTGGGGCCATTTTTTTTTACATCCTCCCCATCCCTTCATAGGTTGGTTAAAATAACGTATATTTGCACTCCGTTTTTAGACGGCTGCAAAAGATCTCAATCACTTGTATTTATGCATATTACAGAAGAAAAAGTAAGCGACCAAAACGCACTGTTGAAAATCAAAATTACGCCTGAAGATTATTCAGACAAATACAATCAGGCGCTCAAGCAATACCGGAAGCAGGTTTCAATGCCGGGCTTCCGTCCTGGAAAGGTGCCCATTGGCGTTGTGAAAAAGCGCTATGGTAAATCTCTACTCGCCGAAGAGCTCAACAAGGTGCTGAGCGACCGAATCCAAAAGTACATTACCGAAAAAGATCTTCAGGTTCTCGGAAGCCCAATGCCTACCGATCAAAACGAAGATCAGGGAGACTGGGATAACCCGAGCGATTTTGAATTCACGTATGAGTTGGGTCTGGCTCCCGATCTCAAAGTTAATATAGACAAGAAGAAAAAGTTCGAATACTTTACCATTAAGGTCGACGATAAACTTCTCGATGAACAAATCGGCGATATTGCAAGGCGATATGGAAAATTGGTAGACGCCGAGAATGCCAAAGAGAAAGATATGCTCGTAGGTGATTTTGTTGAACTCGATGAAAACGACGAAATAAAAGAAGGTGGTATTCTCAATACGAGCACCATTGCAATAGAGCACATTGATGCAGATGTGCAGAAAGATTTTATCGGCAAAAAGCCCGGCGATTCAGTAGTGGTAGATCCGCATAAGGTATCTCGAAATCACGAAGACCTGGAGCGAATGCTCAATATTTCGCACGAACAGGTGCACCAACTAAGCGGAAATTTTCAATTCAATATTAACGAAGTGAAGGAAATGATTCCCGCAGAGATAAATCAGGAACTTTTCGATAAGATTTTCGGAGAGGGAGAAGTGCAGGATGAAAAGGAATTCAGAGCACGCGTGAAAGATGATATCCAAAAGGGCTTTAGCCAGGATAGCGACAGGCTCTTTAAGCGCGATATAACAAACAAGCTTATTGAAGACTACAATCCTACCCTGCCCGACGATTTTCTGAAGCGCTGGATTCAAATGTCGAACGAAAAACCGATTACAGCCGACGAGGTTGAGCGCGATTACGATTCTTACCGAAAGAGCTTGCAATGGCAGCTTATCTTCAACGATTTAATCAAACAAGATGAGATTAAAATCGAGCAAGACGAAGTAATTGACCGCGCAAAGACCTTGCTCAGCTCGCAATACGCGCAGTATGGCTTGCCTGCTCCAGACGATAATGAACTCACCGAAACGGCTATGAAAGTTTTAGCTGATCAAGACGAGTCGAGAAAACTTTACGATATGCTCTACGATGAAAAATTGGTTGAGTACATTCGCAACAACGCCACAGTTAAAGATAAAGAAGTGGCTTACGATAAATTCGTTGAACTCGCACAAAAAGGGTAAAAACTTTAATTTTAAGGCGATAGATACATTAATTTGACTATAAATTTCATGGCGAATAAAACAGAATTTGAAAAATACGCTACAGGCCACCACAGAATTAACAGCCTGTATTTAAACGATTACGCGAAGAATTTAACCCCTTACATTATCGAAGAGCGGCAGATGAATGTGGCGCAAATGGATGTGTTCTCGAGGTTGATGATGGACCGCATAATTTTTCTTGGAACAGGTATAGACGATCAGGTTGCGAATATTATCCAGGCGCAACT
>JAIVHP010000104.1 GCA_020201045.1 Flavobacteriales bacterium | reverse complement strand
GGCTCCAAAATTACATCAATGAATTTTGCTACAAGCTAAACCGGCGTTACTTTGGTAACAGAAAATTTGACCGCCTGGCCACTGCAATCGCATCAAGCTTGTGTACACAGACTATCTAACATATCCCTTATTTCGACAAATAATTAATTATTAAACCTTTAAAATTTATGAACATGAAAAACTATTTTTTCAACTTTTCGAGCCTTTTGCTCGCAATTTTGCTCAGCCAGAATATGGTTGCTCAAAATCCGATTTGGACCTTGCCGGGATATCAATATGAACCCGCAAGTCAAGGTTACACAGATTTACCTCAAACACCACAAGATCCATTGGGTGTTCCTGACACAGATGCGACTAATGCCTACCAGGGAAATCTTGCTACAAATACCCACGGCGCATACACCGATCCTTCCGGAAATATACTTTTTTTCACGGTTGATGAAAAGGTATATGATAAGTCTGGCTGGGTAGTAGGCGATCTGAAGACAGGATCAGACCCATCGTCATTTAAAAAAGGGTGGAACGAAAGACTCATTCTACCCATGGGTAATGACTGTCGTCGTTTTGCAATTATTTATCCGGCTTCTCCAGCTTCTAGCGAGAGTTACGGTTCTACAGACGATAGAATGCGTATTTACATGACGGTTTACAACCTTGATGGCACAGACGCATATATGCCTTATGCTATGGGAGATTTAGATGGCCAATCCGGGGCCGGTGTAGGAAGCACATTAACCGACATTACGGATCGGGAATGCCAGGCTGAAAGCCCCAACTATCCGGGTATTTATGGGTGCCAGGGAGTTGGTAACCCGGTAAATCAAGGTAATTATCAAATTGCAGCAACGGAATTGATAGATAATTGTTTCTACTATGTCTATATCTTCGATGGAAGATATTTAATGAGGTATAAACTTACCTCAACCGATTTAGAATGGGACGACTATGTGGTGGATATTCCGCAATCGGGAAGTAACACCGAGAACCAAAGAACCGAAATGGAACTCATTAAACTTAGCAATGGTGACTTCCGTATTGCTATCCCTACTTACAATAATGATGGAACGTACATAAGTATGTATGATATTGATAATTCGAATTATGAATTGGATTTATCATCACACCAACAAATAGATCTTTCGTATGACAACAATAATCAACCTGCGGAAATGATTGGATTAGAGTTTGATCAAAGCGGAAGGTATCTTTACTTTACCCACGAGAATAACAATACGCCCCAATGGCAGACTTCAATTCTGGATGTTTATGATTTCAACACATCATCTATTGTTACTTCCCTATTACCTAGCCTTACAAATATTGGCGACTATCAATTTTCATTTATAGAAAGGTATGGAAATACCCTCTACCTCGCTTCTGATGATGACCTGGCAACGCTAGATGTTGCAGACGATCCAGGTAGTGCTATTTGGACAACCAATGTCCAATCCATTTCTTCGGGATACAAGAACAGAGGTGGAGAGAGTTCTATTGTATACGAACGTTCCATTTTGCCGGAACAATTAGATATGGCTTACCCAGAGATTGAAGGTTTTAATTGCGACTGTTGCCGCGAATACGCCCCTTCAGCAGTAGACCGGTATACGGCCACTTCAAATGCGGTATGGACCCAATCTTCGAATCCTTTTGGAACAAGTCAAGATGTTTACATTACCAATGAGTTGGAAATTGCCCCCGGTGTGGATATTGTTATTGACAATATGAATTTTTACTTTGCTGAAGATGCCCGAGTTGTTGTGAGACGTGAAGCAAACAATGAAACCGGTGCGTTTCTGCACCTTAGAAATGGAACAGTTTTCACGGCCGACAATCGCTGTCCCGATCAGAGTTTTGTTGCCTGTGGTGTGTCGCTGGATTGCGATCGCAAGCGCTGGCAAGGCATAGTGGTAGAAGGAGATGGAACTACAAACACCCAAAATTGGAGTGGCTCTACTCCTCACGCCCGTTTGCTCGTAGATGGGCAATCAATGATAGAACACGCCATTACAGGAGCGCGTGCCGGAAATCAGGATATCACTGCGGGCTCTGGTGGTATGATTAGAATGTTTGATGCGATAGTTAAAGACTGTATACGTGGTGCGTATTTTGACACATACACTCGCCTATCCGGCACAGGAACACAGCTTTATACCAATAGCTATATAGATTTAACGAAGTTTAAAACCACTCAGGATTGGATTGATACAGACGATGAAGTTCCCGATGCATTCGTCACAGTTATTTATTCAAGTGGTATCAAGCTTCGTGGAAACCAATATGAAAATGAAACCCCAACAGCTTTTAGTGTGGCCGATCGAGGAATTGGCGTTTACACGGAACGCTCCAGAGTAGAATCTTCGTGGAAGTGCAACTCTACAACCTTACCCTGTCCTGCCGGGGATGTTGTGCGCTCAACGTATACAAATCTTTACGAAGGCGTGCACGGACAAAATAGCGGAATGACTTCGCGAACTTATTATGAGTTTTACTCCGAATTTTTTGGAAATTACCGCGGTATTTACCTCAATAATTTCGTTGGGCCAAAACTCTACGACAACGACATTCACGTAGCCCCTTTGACAGATGCAGTTGGAATCTATTTACTGATTTCTACGGGTTATGCTGTTGAAAACAACAGTTTTGACACTTATCAGGGTACGTTTAGCAATAGAAACATAGGTATTGTAGTAGATAACTCCGGTGACGGATACAACGAGATTTACAACAATTACTTTACCGATCTTACCATAGGGGGATACACCGTGGGCGAAAATGTAACGGTTGAAGATGTAAATGGTAAACCTGTATACGAAGTCGGTTTGGATTGGCTGTGCAACTCGTTTGAAGCACCAATCGCCCAGGCAGATATTTATCTGAACGGGTCAATGTCTGATGAGCAAGGTTTTATTTCATCGCCTGCAGGTAATATTTTTAGCCACAGTAGCGTGTCGCCAGCAACAGCAGGCCACGATGACCTGTATTCTTCGGCTTCGTCAATTTTAAATATTGAGTATTATCACCATACACCTGTGCCGGCAGAGTTGGAGCCATTATCGTGCTATGGCTGTAGTATTATACCGCCGCAAACATCGCAGCGATTTTATTTGATAAACACCGGTTTATCTTACACCAAGTCGACGTGTCCTGTTAAAGGTACTGGCCTGCCGGAATCGCTTCAGGAAAAAAGCGACGGCGTAGCATACACGATGGCTTCTGTGCAAGCAGTAGCAGGTGCACTTGAAGAATCAATTGAAGATGCCAGTTCATTGCTCGACTGCGGACAGACGGAAGAAATATTGGAATTATTGTCGGCCGGAGCGGATCAAACCGATATGGCCTACGATATGATTGAGGGTTGCGGCACCGATTTATCATCTGATGTGGTTAGCGCAATGTTGAATCACGAGAGTGATGCTTTGCAGTCGTTTGCCATTGACATGATGACAGAATCTTTGGCCGAAAGTGGAGCATCTTACGGTTATTTTGTGCAGTCTGAAGCAGAGCAAAGCCTAAAGCTTCTAAAAAGAGAATACGACCTTTTATGGCGTGATGTCACTTCTTATTACCAAGCCGATACGACTGGATCAATTTCTCAGGAAGAAATGGAAGAGCTTTTGAATACTTATCGTCCAACTGCTACCCCTCGTTTCGCATCTATTTTACTGGGTGAAACGGCTAATGAATGGTTGCCCGTGGCAAGTCAATCAAACAGTGTTGCAGATGTTGCCTTACCAGCGATGAGCAATGAAACCCTGCCCCGCTTTATTCCCGAATATTTTCAAGGGAATTTCTTCCACACCGTATCCAATGCTAACGCACTAAATACGCATTATGCCAATCATAGCGCAAAATACTTCCCAACGCTTCAATCGCCTGAATGGATTGAGATGGAAGAAATAGCTGATGATGGAAAAAGCATTGGAGAATCCAACCTATCCAGCCAAACGGGGAATCCGGTATTTAGTCCAAACCCGTTTAGTCAAAATCTTACGTTGGATTTAACAAACATGGACGTGAGTGAAAGTCAGGTGCAATTGGTACTTTTTGATCTGATGGGAAAGAAAGTATTCGATGGACGATTCACACAAGGTGAACAGATCATAGTACTTTCAGGAAATAATTTGCCCAGAGGTTTCATTACCTACCAAATATGGGTCGATGGCAAAGTTACCCATACTGGTAAACTGGTTCATCAATAGTAATTGTTAAGCAAATCTAGTTCCTGAAAAGCGTCCCGAATTTTTCGGGGCGCTTTTTTTTATTATTCTCTTCGTGGCTCAGAATTGCATTTTGCACCAGCAAAATATTGCCATTTGTCCATTGGATCCAGCGGCCCACAATTGCCCATTGCATTTAAAACTCACCAGTTCATAAAGATTCTAAGCAAAATAAAACCCCACAAATTCCAAAATACCACACCAGCGTTGCCTATTGCATTTTAACCTACGCCAGCTCGCAAAGCTAAATGCAACTTACCATCCCACCAATCCCAAAACCCCACACCAGCATTGCCCATTGCCTTTAAACCCAAAACGCTCGCAACGCTATATGCAACCCAAAACCCCACAAATGCCAAAACCCCACACCAGCATTGCCCATTGCCGCTTGAACCTCACCAGATCGAAATACATCTAGCCCGCCCAAAAAGCTACAAATTCCCAACTACCACACCACCATTGCCTATTGCCGCTTGAACCTCACAAGATCGAAATACATCTAGCCCGCCCAAAAAGCTACAAATTCCCAACTACCACACCACC
>JAIVHP010000103.1 GCA_020201045.1 Flavobacteriales bacterium | reverse complement strand
TTGCACGCCTCTGTGTTCTCGGCAAAACACGCCCTGCTTGTCCATTTTCTCACCGTTCTCAGCGCTATTTTTTTGCGTATGGCTATCCAGATAAACAGTTATCAAAATAGATAATAGCAGCAGTGCTCATAGGGGAACTGAGTTCGATTATTATTCGGAGATTCAGATTTTATGAGAAAGGATATTTTTATTCCACCTAAACTAAGCGCTAGCGTTCATGACCGCAGGAAATAACTTAGCGCCAGCGATCTCACGCAGCGAAGCAAGTAATTTATAGGCGGCCTGAATCCTGAAGAATAGTTGAACTCAGGCTTTAAATTCTTCGATTGTTTTTCGGATAATGGATACGCAGTCCATAAGTTGCTCTTCGGTCATTACCAAAGGCGGCGCAAAGCGGATAATGTTGCCGTGGGTCGGTTTGGCCAACAAGCCGTTATCTCGCAGTTGAAGGCAGAGTCTCCAGGCGGTATCGCTGTCTTCGGTGTCGTTTATTACAACGGCGTTTAGCATTCCCTTTCCGCGCACCAGCGAAACGAGATCCTGCTCGTCGACGAGTTTTTGCATTTCGCTTCTAAAGATATCGCCGAGTTTGCGGGCGCGTTGTGCGAGGCGTTCTTCGTCTACCACTTCGAGCGATGCCATAGCCACGGCACAGGCAAGCGGGTTTCCACCAAAGGTAGAACCGTGCGAGCCGGGTGTGATTACGTGCATAATATCGTCGTTAGCGAGCACCGCCGAAACCGGATAAACCCCTCCGGAAAGCGCCTTACCCAAAATCAGGATGTCGGGCTCTGTAAAGGTCTCCTGTCGCTCGCAGTTGCCCTGGCAGGTACAGTCTCCACACACGGCGAGCAAACTACCCGTGCGTGCAATCCCGGTTTGCACTTCATCGGCCATAAGCAGCACATTGTGCTCTTTGCAAAGAGCTCCTGCTCGGGCGATGTAGTCGTCGTCGGGCGTATAAACCCCGGCTTCGCCCTGAATAGGTTCCACCAAAAACCCAGCGATATCTTCGTCGTTCTTTAGCACTGCTTCCAGCGCTTCAATATCGTTGTAGGGAATGCGGATAAAGCCATCTTCTACAAACGGACCAAAGTTTCCACGTGCGACAGGGTCGCTGCTAAAGGAAATAATAGTTGTGGTGCGCCCGTGAAAGTTATTGTCGCAAACAATGATTTTTGCGGTGTTTTCGTCGAGCCCTTTTTTCTCGTGGCCCCACTTGCGGCAGATTTTAATCGCCGTTTCTACCGCTTCGGCGCCCGAATTCATGGGGAGTATTTTGTCGAACCCAAAGTAATTGGTGGCGTAGGCGGCGTATTTGCCCAGAATATCGCTGTGAAAAGCCCGGGAAGTGAGCGTAAGTTTTTGAGCCTGCTCGGTGAGTGCACCGATAATTTTCGGGTGGCAATGGCCCTGATTTACCGCGGAATATGCAGAGAGAAAATCGTAGTATCTCCGGCCTTCCACATCCCATAAAAACACTCCTTCGCCACGCTCTAGCACTACGGGAAGCGGATGGTAATTGTGTGCCCCGTGCTGTTCTTCAATTTCTATGGCTCTGGCGGTTTTCGAAGTGTTTTCAGTTGTCTGCATTTTCTTTGTTTAGGTGGTATATTTCCTTCTTCGGCAAAGGTCATTCAAATCTTCAAATCCGCCAAATTTCATTTCCTTTGCCCGCCAAATATGAAGGGTAAATTATGACGAAGCTGAAGCGCAACGAAGAGCTTGAAATAACCATAGACCGAATGGCTTTTGGTGGAAAGGGAATCGGGAAAATTAAAACCGAGCAGGGCGAGTTGGTGGTATTTGTGCCCAATACCATTCCGGGTCAACGGGTGCTCTGCCGGGTAGCTAAATCGCGAAAGCGCCACGCCGAAACCAAACTGATGGAAGTGCTGGAGCGCTCAAAAGACGAAGTGTCCACTCCCTACCAGCCCATATCGGGAGCGCCTTATGCCACCCTGCCCATAGAAATGCAGGAAGCCTACAAGCACGATACCACCAAAGAACTCCTGCGCCGCGTGGGCGGAATTGTCGATCCCGAGGCCGCCTTCGATACGTTTATCTCCTCTCCTTCGCATTGGCACTACCGCAATAAAATGGAATATGCATTTGCGGCCATTCGATACGATTTGGAAACGGAAGAAGAACTCGACGAGTTTGCCCTCGGCTTTAAGCACCGCGGCACGTGGTGGATGGTAGAAAATTTGGATGCCGACAGCGGACTCTTCGATGCCAAAGTGGAAAACAAGCTCAAGGAGATTCGGAAATACTGCGAAAACACCGGCTTACCGCCCTGGCATGCACCGAAGCGCGAAGGATTTTTCAGGTATCTTACTGTGCGTAAAAGCTACGCCGAAGACAAGGTATTGTTCAATCTGGTAACCACCGACCACAACCTGAAGAAATTCGATATGCAGGAGTTTACCGAACTTCTGAAAACGCTATTCGGAGAGCGGGTTGCGGGATTGATACACACGGTAAACAACGATCAGGGCGACCGTGTGCAGCCGCTCGACGGGAGCTCCAGGCTGGTGTTTGGGAAAGACCACATCACCGAAGTGCTGAGTGGACTGAGCTTCGACATCAAGATGGAGAGCTTTTTCCAGACCAACCCGAAGAGCGCGGAGAAGCTTTACGCGAAAGCCATCGACTACCTTACGGAAACCACCGAAGACGGCGACCACATTTTCGACTTGTTTTGTGGAACGGGAACCATCTCGCAACTGGTGGCGCAAAAGCTCCCAAAAGCTGCCGTAGTTGGCGTGGATATCGAAGAGAGTGCCATCGACGATGCGCGCAGTGCCGCACACTCAAACGGAATTAAAAACGCCACTTTTTACGCCGCCGATGTGGGGAAGTTTATCCGCGAACACCCGGAATACGAAAACAAAATAGACGCGGTAATTCTAGACCCACCACGCGGGGGAATCGCACCGAAATCGCTTCAAAAAATCATAAACATCAACGCCGATACGGTGGTTTACATATCGTGTAATCCAGCTACCTGGGCGAGAGATGTAAACACCCTTGCCGAAGCGGGCTATGCTCTGAAGAAGTATTCGCTGGTAGATCAATTTCCACATACCTCCCACATCGAGGCCGTTTCGGTATTTAAAAAAGACTAAAATGACAAAATTCGACGAAGATTACTGGCAGGAGCGCTGGGAAAACCAGGCTACCGGTTGGGACATCGGCTACCCTTCTACCCCATTAATTTCCTACTTCGAAGATACGCGAGACCGCCTTTCGGCCGATTCCAAAATCCTGATCCCGGGCTCGGGAAACGCCTACGAAGGCGAAGTCTTGTTGAAAATGGGTTTTGCCAATACCTATTTGCTCGATATCGCCGAAATGGCATTGGATAATGTCAAAAAACGCTTTCCCGAAGTGCCTGAAGATCGGCTGATTCACGGCGATTTCTTCGATCACCAGGGGAAATACGACTGTATCGTAGAGCAAACCTTTTTCTGCGCCCTCGATCCTTCCCTACGCGAAAAATACGCCGAAAAAATGCTGGAGTTGCTCAAGCCTGGCGGAATTTTGATGGGGGTACTTTTTGACGATAAGCTCTTTACCGATCACCCGCCATTCGGGGGGAATAAGGAAACCTACCTTCCACATTTCGAAGGTAAGTTTGAGATTCTCCACTTCGAGCGGTGCCAAAACTCCATCAAACCCCGCGCGGGGCGCGAGTTATTTATCGAGTTGAGAAAGCCCGCCGGCGTCTGATATATAGAGCTTTTTGATGGTTTTTACCGGACCGGGGCAAAACGACTCGTGGCAGGTGATGCAAGAAGAAACCAGGTTGTTGTAGGCATCCGCGGCAAGCGAAATATCTTTTGCAGCGGTAAGGGAATCAATCTGCATTTGGTAGTGCTTTGCAAAGCCTTCGAAAGCCGGCCCCTTTACATCGGGCTTGGTGGGTGTGCTCTCTACCATTTTCTGGTAGATATCTATTTCCCGCGAAACCAGGTCGCCGTTTTCAATGGCCGCTCTCCACGATTTGGCATCCTGGTGAATGGTGCGCATCAGCAAGGCGAGCTCACTGGCATCGCTTTGATTCATATCGGCTTTGGGCTTCTCGTCGGCATCGGTTTTACCGGATGAAGCGCAAGCCCAAACCAAGGCGAGAATTAAAAAAGATAGAAATGCGGTTTTCACGCCAACAAATATAGCCCTAATAAGCTGTTTTGCTATTTTTGACCCAAATTGCCACTATGTCATCCAACCGCACTTTAGTTTTAGACCATCAAACCATCGATCAGAAACTCCGCCGTATTGCGTATCAGATTTACGAATACAATTACCGGGAAGAAGAGATCGTTTTAGTGGCCATTGAAAAACAGGGCGTTGAGCTGGCCAACCGCATCAAACCCATTCTTGAAGAAATTTCTAAAAAGAAGCTCACCCTTTTGAGTTTGAAAATCGACAAGAAGAACCCCTTAAAAAGCCCAAAATTGAGCGGCCCGGGCGATGCGATGAAAGACAAATCGGTGATTTTGATTGACGACGTACTAAACAGCGGTCGCACCCTGATATACGGCGCGCGGTACATTCTGGAGTTTCCGGTTAAGAAGCTCACCACGGTGGTTTTGGTCGACCGGCGACACCGGCGGTTTCCCATCAAAGCAGATTTTGCCGGGCTCACCCTGAGCACTACCCTGCAAGACCATATTTCGGTGGTGTTTAAAAAAGGAAAAGACGCCGTTTACCTGGAATAAATTTTCTGAACCAAATTTTCAATGCGATCTGCGCCTGCATTATGGG
>JAIVHP010000102.1 GCA_020201045.1 Flavobacteriales bacterium | reverse complement strand
CGGAAACGCCGACAACATGATCAATCCCGACGGCTCGATAAATACCGAGCACAGCCTCAATCCAGTGCCCTTCATTTTTGTTTCCGATTCAGGCGAGGCATTCAAGGTCGCCGACGGAAAACTCTCCGACATTGCCCCGACCATCCTCCGCAGAATGGAAGTTGCCGTTCCCGAAGAAATGACGGGGAGTAACCTGCTGAAAGAACAATAGCCGTGTGAAAACATGATCGTGAAGAAAGCTAGTCCTCGCCCGAGAGGAGCCTCTTCAGCAGTTTTACGGCACAAAACCGCCACAGCTTTCTTAACTTCGGCAAGTCCAATTGAACCCTTTTCAATGTGGAGTGTACCGAAAAGAAAACAACCATGAGAACAGCTCTTGCCGCTTTCCTTATCATTGCGAATTTTGGCTACAGCCAAAGCCACGAAATCCCCTACGAACTGGAGCGTTATACCAATTTAACTATATAATGCCGCATATATTTTGTACCTTTAGGGTATGGGAAAAAAAGCAACATTGCGGATTCAGGAGAGCCTATCGGATCTGAAGAAACTAAAGGCTAAGCAGAGCAGTTTGCAAGGTCAAAAGCGGATTTTGGCATTGATTTATATCAAGAGCGGTAAGTTTGATACGCGAAAGAACCTGGCTGATGGTTTGGGGGTTCATATCCGAACCTTGGAGCGCTGGCTGAATGACTACAAGGAGAACGGGGTCAGTAAAATGGTGACTAACAAACCGCGCCTTAAGCCATCAAAGATTATAACCAGAGTGATTCATGAAGGACTGGCAAAACGCGTGAAAGATCCCTCTAATCCTTTTTTGGGTTACTGGGAAGCCCAACAGTGGGTTCGAGAAGAGTATGATACAGAAATCACCTACCATTGGTTAAGAGCCTACATGATCAAACATTTCGGGACCAAAGTGAAAAGGCCCCGGAAGGTGCATGTGAAAAAAGATGAACAGGCCGGGGACGCCTTTTTAAAAACTACCATACACGCTGAGGCAGATTAGATTAAGTCTAAATAAAGACAAGGCAGCCTACGACTCTGTCAACTTGTATTTTCAAGATGAATCAAGGTTTGGTCTGATGACCCACATTGGTAGCTGTATCACGGCTAAAGGTGTAAAACCTGTAATCAATTATCAGCATAAGTTCAAAACAACCTACCTCTTCGGGAGTTATTCTCCATTGGACGGAAGCTCTTTCACATGGGAAATAAACGGGGTAGACAAGGAAATCTTTCGACAGTATCTCGAGGCACTTTCCCAATACAGGCCAAGAGAATACAAAGTGGTAGTCATTGACAACGCAGGGTTCCATTCTGTAAAGGACATTAAAGTCCCGGAAAATATATACCTGCTTAATATCCCGCCATACAGTCCCGAACTTAACCCCTGTGAACAGGTATGGGCGTACATCAAAAAGAGCTACAAAAACAAGGTGTTCCCGAATATGGAGGAACTAAGAAAATGGCTCCATAAAACCGTGATGAACATGGATCCCGAAACGATCAAGTCTATCACATCAAATCACCACTACCTAGAAAACTTAAATGCGGCATTTAATAATTAAAATGGTATTACAAGGGGCCTGCCAGATTGATGTGGTACGGTCACTCGGCTTTCCTTCTTCAGATGGAAGGAAAAAACATCCTTCTGGACCCCATGTTCGGCCAAGTGCCGGCCCCGCACCCTCGCGGTAAAAGATTTCTCCGTTTTTTTCAAGGGTAGCTGAATACCGATATTCATAAAAGGTATTTGGATCATAGAATTCTTCACCCCCGATCCAGCCCTGGGAAATGTCTTTTGTATAAAACACTTTTTCGCCCCACCTGTTGAAGATGACCAATTCAAATTCTTTAGAAAAACAGGGGGGTTCAGCTTTGAACACATCGTTTATTCCATCCTGGTTGGGAGACATTCGGGACACCAGTTTGAAAATTGAATGGAGTCCGGAAGCAGTTCGTTTTGAAATATGTACTAATGCAATTGAAATTTTCTCTCCTTACCCTCTGCACCGCCAGGAGTGATCCTAAAGGCCAAATTGATATTGTGGGATGAAGGAACCACCGATTGATACTCGCTAAACCAGGTATTGTATGCATAACCCACTTCTATCCCGCTCACCATTACGCCAAATCCACCGACAAAGGTGTTGCTGGTTCTATATCCAACCTTCAACCAGACTTTCTCCTTGATTTCGCTGCGTGCATTAAACTCCACCGTCAGGGCTTTTACACCTGAGCCAAATGAGAGAATTTCGGGTTTTAGTAAGAAGTCTTCCGATATGTTTACGTCGTAGGAGCCGTTGAATATGTAAATCGGATTCAAGTCGCTTTCGGTCTTTGCGAAATTTGGCATCGACAACCCCAATCGGAGCTTGTTCTTCCAAACGTAGCCCAAACCAAAGCTGAAGCTGAAGCGGTATTGCGGAAATTCACCATTTTGGAGAATGGGATCCATTTGATCTGCGTATTCGTTGATCTCTCCTGAGCGAATGGAGGTAAATTGCATTCCCATTCCGATAGAAGCCATAAATGCCGAACTGGAATTCAACTGCACGCGTTTGGCTGAATTTAATTCAAACTGCGTGGTGCGCAGAAATCCAAAGTATTTCGAGTTAAGACGGGTGCCTATGGCTATGCCGGCTGATTTTAGCTGGGTATATGCAAGGAAATTTATTTGCCCGGTATTTTGAATACCCCCAGCAGTGGTATTGGTTAGCGATGCTCCAAAAACTTCGGTTTTTTCCGCTGTAAATGCCGTGTTGTAATTAATGGAGTTGAAGTTGATGTCTTGCATGGTTAATGCATCCTGGGCTTTTGCCGTGGGCATAACGAATATTGCAAGAAGGGTCAGGATCGATGTGTATATGAAGTTTTTCATCCTTAGAATTTGTTGTTTCGGTAAATGTGAATTTCGCCCTTGAACATATTTTCTGAGACATTGCGATCTCTGAAAACATAGTAATAGGTAGCACTCGGAAGTTCGTTCCCGTTGTTTGAAGTGCCGACCCAGGAATTGTCATATTCTCCAGAACTGTAGACTTCCACACCCTGGGCATTGTAGATAAACAGTTCGTAATTCTGAAAAAGTTCAATATTGGGAATGGTGAATGTATCGTTAAACCCGTCGCTATCGGGGGTGATGAGATTGCCTGCCTTCAGGTCGTCAAATTCAACTTCATCCAGCACTTCTACCACCAGTGTGTCTACTAAAGCATTGCCGGCTTCATCTACAATTCGAATAAAAAGGGAATACCATACCTGGCTTTCGTAATTCAAAACTCTGGCCGTTTGAATATCCGGAGACAGAATGTCAAAAGCTGCATGGTCGGGGTTGGGATTCGCACCATCGAAGAAGGAAAAGGTATGCGAATCGTCCGGGCTGTCGTCGTCTGCTTCCAAAATGCCCACCAGCGATCCCGCTTCAAGATTTTCCTTGATTTGAAGGGTGTCTTTTAGTAATCCCTTTGGAGGCGAATTTGTATTGGTAACGGGTAAAAAGATTACCTCATCGATGCCGCATCCTCCTTCGGTAAATCCATTTAAATGAATCTGAAGCGTGTCTTGAACTTCGGGCACCAGGTTGTTTTCCAGAATCAGAAAACTGGTTAAAAGAGAAAACTGATCGTTATCGGGTCCCTTCGCATCATTGATAAATTCAAAGTTTCCCGTAAGGGTATCTCCGGAGGCATCTATCAGAAATAATTCAGAAACTGCAGTACCTGGTTCATAAGAGCTCAAAAGGCTATCGCCCGGTAGGTAAACATCCGAAATAGCGTATTCGGTAAGAAAGGCATAAGGTTCTTCGGGGTTTCCCCAAATGGCCCCATCGCTGAATATTTCTTTCTTCGGACTATCAATTATATCGCCCGTTTCTGCCCGGTAAAGTTTAAAGCTCAATTCGGTTCCTTCAAACTGGTTGCCATAAACCGTTAGGTAAGCCAGGAAACTTCCGTTTGCCTCGGTTTCAAAATTCGCTACTCCGCGGCATTCATCACCTACAAAAGCAGCAACCCTATCACTTGTGTTCGAAGTTTCTTCGCAATTGAAAGTGCCCGTTCCCGTGAAAGTCATGGTAAACTGATAATCCGCAGGGTTTACATCCCAATCGGGCTGTGCCTCTAACTGAAGGCATAGCACCAATAGGGCAAAGATTGTGTATATAATTTTCGCGTTTTTCATGGCCTTAGTGAGATTTGATGAGTTTGTGCATTTCAGCGCCGTTTATAGATTCAAGCCTGAGTAAGTAGGGCCCGGGAGCGAGTGCACTCAGCATAAGCGAATACTCGTTCTGTCCGTCCACAACGTTTACCGTCTGACTGTATACCACGCGCCCGTTCATATCGTAAACCACCATTCTGGCAGCCCGGTCAGAAAGAGGGGCATTGTATTTCACCCGCACCTGGTCTGTAAAGAGATTCGGGAAAACATCTAAGACGGGATTCTTTGCCGCGGATGATTCTCCGCAGAAGAGCATTTCTGTAAAAATCACTTCGGGATATTCATAGCTTCCCTTCAGTTCATTAGCGCCAAACGTCGTTATTTCAGATACAGGGTAAAAAAACCCGTCTTCACCATCGATTAATTTTAGGTTTAGATTCATGCCATTTTCTGCGTTTACCGTAAGAAATGCCAGGTTTGTCTTGCTGTGCTCTTCAAAACGAGCTAAACCCCGTATTACGCCGTAATCTACCTGCCATACCGGATGGGTGGGCGCAGCAACTCCTTCCCGGTGTGATTTGAAGAACCCGGCATAGGGGTAGGTAAAGTTCTGCGCAAGGTCCGCTTTGTACATGTAGCCCTCACCGGGTCTCAACGTATTTAAGGTTCCCTGCCATCCGATGGTTTGGTTTACATAAACTGAGAAACTCGATCTCCCTTTAATTTCATCCCCATCCGAAGGATTCAGGTTACCCAGGGCTTGGTCTATGCCCTGGTTTCTGATGGAAATAAAGCCGAGCCAATTCCACCCCACGTCCATCGCAATAGTTCGCGATGAAGGGTCAATGATGTCTCCGCGCAAAATCAGGGTGTCAGGCTGATTTTTAAAGAATTTGTATCCGTCTTCAGCTTTTATGCCATTGTTTTCGAGTGGGCCTATCCAGCCGGTACCACTTGAGAAGTTGGCGTAATGTTCCTGCCCGTTTACCTGGTCGCCGGTCGTAGATGAAAGCGATTCAAAAATGCTGTCAAAGTTCGCGCTGTCCGGGTTCTGCAAATAATGTCCATACCAGTTCCAACCCGCTGAAAGGGGAATCTCCGCCTCTATTTCAAAGTCTGTTGCAAAGACCTGTGGATTTAGAGGGGATCCGACCAGGGTATTCGACTGAAAAGAAATCAACTCGGGATCGATGTGGCTGTAGAGAATCCCGGCACTGGCGTCCCAAATCTTAAAGCTCAGTTCCTCGCCCGATGATTGATTTGAGTAAATATCCAGATACACCAGATGTCTGTCTAAATCTTCCAGGTAGCTGAGCTGCTGAACTCCGCGCGCTTCGTTACCCAAAAATGCGACGAGCAGATCTTCCGAATCGGTAGAAACGATATTGCGTATTTCCAGCGATCCGATGATGCCCATGGAATACTGATAGTCTGCGGGATCGAAATCAAAATCGGGAGGCGTCTCTCGTACTTTCAAGTCAATACTCAGCTTTTCGGGATAGTCAAAGTCTGTAAGCAGGTAGATATCCTGGGTGTAGTCTCCGATATTTACGAGTGGATCGACCGTAAAATCTACTTCAACACTTGAATTGGGAAGTACGGAGCCCGATCCGGGACTAGCCGAAAGCCATCCGGGTAAATTTTCGAGCGCAAAGGCTTTTTCAGCACCTCCCAGATTTACTATGCTCGATGTGAAAGAGAGTTCTTCCCCAACAGGCTTCTCAAAACTGAGTACATCATCGCCCCATACAACCTGGTTTTTATCCATGAAGGCTATCCATGTCATGGGCGATGCCATAACATTGCCCTGCAGATCTCGCACATTTGACACAGTAATATCGAGGGTTACATTTTCAATCAACTCAGGGGAGCTGGTGGGTGTTATAATGATTTGATCACCGTTTACCGAGTAATCGAATGCCACCGATTGGATGGGTCTTTTGATCCGGATAAGCGGACTTTCTTCGACAAGCGAGGTTCCATTCGGTTCAACCGTGTGAACTTCCGAATCTATCTGCTCGTTAAATGTAGGTTCGAGATTCGGTGCTCCCTGGATGGGTATATTCTCTTCAAAAGGCAGATAAATGAGCAATCCCGGTTCGTTTGCACTCATGTTGATCTGCTTGTCGCGTTTAATTTGTTCAATCTTCCGGTTGGTATTCCAGAATCTAAACTCATCGATCTGACCGCTGAAGAAATTCTCAACCACCGGTTCTGTTTCTCCTTGATAATCCAGGGCACCGAGGGTCATGTCAGCTCCAGTTAATTGCCTGAATTCAGAAGAAGGAATGGCATTTTCAATATTGCCGTCTACCAGAGATGTGATGTTGGCATCGCGGTTTAAAACGATTGCCAGGTGGTGCCACTCTCCGTCAAAGTAGTTGTTGTCGGTAACGGTAAAACTCAGGCCGTTGTGCAAGAGCTCAATCGTTCCATCGCCGTTCTGGTTGATGGACCAGGAGTTGAGCGAGTCTGCCAATAGGCCATTTCCGCTTCCATTGGAGAAGAGCGTTCCGGATGCACCGGCGTTTCCTTTAAACCAGAATTCCAGCGTAAAGTCCATATCGTCGGTAATAAGCACATCACCGGATTGAACGGTGAGGTAATCACCCACTCCGTTAAAAACCGCTGAGTTTCCACCGTTATAAACCGCCCATTGCGCGCCCGAGATTTGCGCGTCTCTTCTCCGCACGTGGTCTTCGGCAATATCGCCTTCCAACTCATCCATTCGCCAGTTGTACAGTAAACCGGCCTGATTGTCTGAGAGTATTTGACCATCGGTCAGTGAAAACTCATCCAAAGTTAAGGCCCGATCCCATATGCGCAGCTCGTGAATATTACCGTGAAATGGCGTAGGGTCGCCGTAATCTTGTTTACCGATAAACATTCGCCCGATTCCGTCATAGGCCGGGAAAATGTTATTGTCGCCTGTATTGATGACCTGGGGATTTACGCCAGCCCCTGCCACAAACATATTGGCAGTTTCATTTTGGAAGGAATAGCTGAGTCCTAGGTAATACCACTCATCTAATTCGAAAGAAAACGTTGATGTAACCTCTTCACCGTTTATTCTAAAGACCAGTTGATCTGCCTCGTTAAAACCGAGATAGACTTCTTCGGCGTCGGTTTGTCCCTGCGCAATCAAGGTGCCAGCGCCAGACACTTCTTTTCTCAGCGCCAGTTGAATGGTGAAATCGCGGTTTTTAAAGGGTGCTCCGGCGGTTACTTCCGTCTACCCCATCGAAGAAGAGCGAGGCCGGGTGGATGGTTTCCGTTCCATTGAGCACCCCGCGCACGTCAAAATTCAAGAAAGTCAGTGATCCGAGGTCTACTTCTTCGTTAAAAGTAATACTGATATCGTCATCCGGGCTCAGGATGCCATCACCGGGTGAAGGTGTTCCAAAGGCTTCTGGCTTAATGCGGTCTATAATCCCGGAATAGGTCACCGATGTTTTATCGGCCAGGGTACATACCGAACGGGTTCTCAAATCGTAATAGCCGTCGGTAAGTTGAGCGATATCCCAAGGGTAAAAGGTGAAATTTTGATCGGTGGGGATGGGAATGGCCTCGGGATCGCCCAGCCCGGAAGTATCGCGATAGAAGGTTTGTAAGCCAATCCATTGCGATTCATTAGATGGCTTGTATTCCACCTTGAGTTCTTCAAAATCAAAGAAGTTGATGTTGTACCCCGAAATAGCCGATGGAATGGTGTCGTTATTGAAGGTATTGGCTACCCAGGATTCTTCGGGCGCTACAAGCTCAACATCGGTGCAGGCAGGAATAAATCGGGCAGATACATAAACCGAGTCTGACAAATTAAACACTTCGCAGGGCGCTGTTATCACAAAAAGTAAGCTATCGTAATCGTAAACCGCTCCCGGTCCCTTGGCAATACTGAGCACCTTGTTCACAGAAGAGCCCGCCGGCACAGAAACGCTCACATTGCTGTTTCCATCAATGGTAGCGATGGCCCCGAAGGGATTGCTGGAGCTCACCAGGCTTACCTGGTATTCTCTTTCGTGGTCGCTCTCTGATTCATTACCCAGGGTTAAATTGAATACGGCCGATTGAGTAATCGGAATATTAGTCAGGATACTCGGGCTTACGCTCAAAGAAGGTTTATCTACCTGCAGGGTAGCGTTGCTGAGAATGGATCCCGGTTCGTAGAACTGGCTCAGCTCTTCATCTTCATAAGGGCAGGATGTTTGGCCACCGGCTTGTTTTTTAAATACGGGGCCCCAGCCTAGAATGGATGGGTAAACATCTACGGAGAAAAAGTCTGTTTGATCGGGATCAGCGAGCGTAAAACTCACGTTTTCAGAGTCGGTGACCTCATCGGTCCAATCTCTTGAAGATGTAAATGTCAGCTCTATTCCCTTATTAAACCCAATTCCGTTATTATTCACTTTTCCGCTTACTACTGCCTGGAGTCCGGCCGACATGGAGTACTCTACACTCCTCGTAATAGCAGATGCCGTTTCGTGCGAGATAGAAGAAGAAAAAGCATTGCCACCGCTTATGCTGTAATTGACGGATTCAGGTTGGTCAAATTTCTCTTCAATCCGATTTCGGGCTTGCTGATACCGTTCAAACTCTTCTGCTAACTCTGCCTGGGCTATTCCCGTTCCCGACGCAACTGCAAAAGTGACATATCCCGCAATAGAACTTCCCGGAACAGGTGTTGCAGCTAGCCCGTAGGAAACCACAATTCCTCCCAATCCATTTGCAGCGATAAGTGAATAGTACGCCGCAAGCATGGTTGAGTTTATATTTTCAAGTGAGTCTAATTGATTTTGTTTCAAGCTATCTCTCACTCCGGGATTGGTAATATTTACTTTTTCCCATTCGTTGAGGCGAATTGCATTTTCCCATTGCTTGATTTGATTATTAATAAATCGAACGGTGTCTATCTGGTCAATGGAATCTGTAAATTCATTCAAATAGGTGTAGCTGGGGCCGGTTAAGTCTTCGGGTTCTCCCAAATTTGGATTATCTGTAGAAACAAGAGGGCCAAATACCGGGTCGTCGTTGTTCTTTCCATAGTTAGGGTCTGAGAGCGGGAGGTGGCTGGTATAGTTTGGATCGCTTTGAATAGTGGTATTCCTGAATTCAATCAGATTGGGAATTTGCTCGTTGAGAATATTGTCCTGATTGTAGATAAAAGTCGTTTCATAACCTCCGGGCACAACTGCCATGCTGTAGGTTAAGGCGTATTGAAATCCAGGACTGGCTTGTCCCAGGCAATCTGTTTGGTCACAGAGAGAATCGGGTATAATGGTCAGGTTATCGGCAACTCCAAATTGAAGGTTCATGGATCTGCCGATGTATAAATCGCTTCCCGAGCCCGGTGTTCCTCCATCGGAATTTGTGCTCCAGGATTGCGTATTTGTTGTGGTAAGGGATTGTGTCCCACTACTGCCCCCTTCAACAGTGGCCGAAAATCCGGTCAGTAAATTGTTTTCAATATCCGTTTCCGTCGATATCCCGACACCGATGTTGAACTTGGAGCCCAAAAAGAAAATATCTTCCGTGTGCACTCTGCTCCCCAGGTTCCAACCCCATGAAGCTTCATTTTTCTTTACAGTTCCCGTTTCTCTTGAAGCGAAGCTAGCGCTGCCAGGGGGGTCCCTTAAAACATATTCTACCAGTTGTGGAC
>JAIVHP010000101.1 GCA_020201045.1 Flavobacteriales bacterium | reverse complement strand
CGGCTAAAGACCGCGAAGCAACACTAACCTGGGAACACAAGCCACATGCTCAAAACATCGTCGCCTATCAGGTTCTCCGTTCGCCGGATGGGCGTAATTTTTCGAAGCTCGGCCCGCCGCGCATTTTCAATGCAAGCTCTCCCGCCGGCAAAAAAGGAATGATTACACTTACCGATAGCCTGCCCAAAAACTATGAAAACTATTGGTATAGCGTTCGGGGTTACGACGCTTTTGGTTACTACACCCAGCCGCACGAACCGATAAAGGTTCAGGGAAAAGATTTTACCGCTCCCGATAAGCCCCGGCAAATACGCGTAAAGCAAATCACGCCAAACGAGGCGGAAATTAAATGGGAACATCGGGGCGATCAGGTTTTTACGGGTTTTCAAGTAATCGGCGCTGAGTCAGAACTCGGCGAATACCAGAAGCTACACCAAAATCCACTCCCGCCCCAGCAGCGCGTGTTTAGATATAATTTAGACCGGGGATTTTACAAATACTACCGCGTAATGGCAGTAGATTCGGTATTTAATGCTTCTGTTTCGGATATCGGTTATCTGGTAGAAGTAGATACCGTTCCGCCGCCCATTCCCAGCGGGTTGAACGGTGAATGCGACAGTTCGCGGGTTATTGCGCTGAACTGGACCCCTTCTGAAGCCGATGATATAAAAGGATACCGCGTTTTTAAAGCATACCACCCCAGCCAGGGGTTCTTTCCCATTACACCTAAGCCCGTTTCAAAAGCTTCCTTTACCGACACCATCTCAGAGCGATTGGAGAAAAAGGTTTACTACCGCGTAGCTGCACTCGATGGGAATTACAACCACTCCCAGGAATCTCCTTACATAGCTGTTGAAATTCCAGATATGATCCCGCCGACGGCACCTTTACTGACCGAGGCCAAAAGAACAGAAGCGGGAACGGCCAGGCTCGTATGGAAACCCTCTTCGCACAGCGATGTAGAAACCTATATCGTTAACATTTTACTCCCCAGCGATTCGGCTTACCGCGAGCTGGAAACCCTGAATGGCGCCGCCCGCGAATTTGAAGATGCCGCCTTTGAAACAAGGGGTCTATCACCGGTTATTTACCGGGTTGTTGCCGCCGATTCAAGCGGAAATCGCAGTGAACCATCTAATGCCATGCGGGTATTTGCGCCGAGCAAAAAGCAGGTAAAGCAAACCGAAATAGACAATGCGCTTTTAGCCGATAACGCTGTGGTGATTAATTGGCCGGAGAGGCAAAGCACACCCGAAAATACTGTACTCATTTACCGCGCCATTGGCGATGAACCCTTTTCTATCCTGGAGCGCTCCGAAGGTGCAGCAAACTACACCGACAGTGCTGTTTCTTCGGGAAATACATACCGGTATAAGCTGGGCGTAATGGAGCCAGATGGTGCGCGGTGGGCGCTATCAAAAGAAGTGGCCGTAACGGTAGAGTGACAACTGTGTAATTTTTACTTAAGTTTGGTATTTGTGCACCGCAAGTACCCGTGCAACAGAAAACGATGAATTCTTCAAGTCTTTTAAAATTTTCTCTATTTCTGATTTTGCTTCTCACCCACGCCCTCTCGGTTTCGGGTCAGACAGATTGGAATAGCGAAAATTTTAAAACCATAGACGTAGAAGACGGGTTGCCATCAAACAGGGTAACTGCACTCACCATCGACAAAAAGGGATTTATTTGGCTGGGTACGCGAAACGGATTAACGCGGTTTGATGGTTCCTACCTCCGAAACTTTCAAGAAAATCCCAATAGTGAAGATGCGCTGGAAAGCAATTTCATCTCCGCCCTGGAAACAGACAACGGCGGTTCGGTTTGGATTGGAACATCAGATGCCGGCATTTTTAGGTTTACCGATAGCACCGCGACATTTGAACACTACGGACTGTTTCGCCCCATCACTAAACCAAAAAACGGGGAGCAGATCATTCGCATTAGAAACCTTGGCAAAACCGGAATTTGGGTCAGTGCCGAAGGCGGTGGAATTGCGCGATTCAACGCCAAAACAAACGAATTCACAACCTATCGCACACCCGATTTTGAAGATTCGTATGTAAATCGGCAAACTAAAATTATATCGGATATCCTGGAAGACCCCAACGACGCTGATATTTTATGGCTCCCATCTTATTACGGTTTATGGAAGTTCAACATGAAATCTGAAAACTGGACGCACTACCAGGATCTGCCCCCGGCAAAAATGTCGAATCTTCAGGACATAAAAAGCATGCGCAAAGCGGCTTTTGGAACGGATGGCAAGATCTACATCAATGTTTTCAGACGAGGCGTGATGCGCTTTGACCCCAAAACAGAATCCTGGAAACAATTTACCGAAGGAGACTACAATCCTTTGCACTTCAAGGAAAACAACTTTGAGCATATCGCACTGCGCGACTCCAATTCGTTTTGGCTTGGAAGCTCCTACCGCGGTATGGCCATCCTGAACTTAAGAACCGAACGCATCGAGCTGCTTGGTAACTGCAGTTCGGAAAACCCCAACGACCTCTGCAATACGCAAGTCAATAATTTCTTATTCGACGAAACGGGAACCTTATTTTTGGCTACCAACAGCGGGCTGCGCATTTACACCCAGTCGGAAAGAATATTTAAAAAAATAGCGATAAGCACTGAGAAACCCCACTTAAAAGGCAGGCTGAATATCAATTCGGTTTTCCCACTAGATGACGACAGATTCGTTGTAGGTGGATACGCTGGCGAAGGCATTTACATCGTGAACCGCAGAGATGAAACCATCAAGCTCGTAGAGCCCCCGGAAGGATTCAAGGTAGGGCAAAAGCGCGAAATGTTTTGGGTGACCGATATCATTTCCTATACAGAAGATAAGCTACTGGTGGTTACTGCTTACAACTTCTACTTCTTCGACAAGAAAACCCTTACGCTGAAAAAAGCACCTTCGGAACTAGACACGATGGATACCAAAGGCTATTACTGGAAAATTGACCGGCACAGCAATGGAAACTTCTATTTAACGAGCCGCCACAACGGCGTTTTTGTGCTTGATGCAGCGCTGAATGTAATTGACAACTTAACGAAGGATCCCACAAACGCCAACAGCCTAACCACTTCAAATTACATTTTCGATTTGGAAGAAGATCCCGATGGAAATATGTGGATTGGAACCGAAGAAGGTCTATCCATCTACGACCCCGTAGAATCGAGCTTCAAAAACCTGGACTATGAAACGCGAAAGGACTCGCTTCCCATGTTGAAATTTGTTTTCCAAACCAAACTCCACCCCGACAGCAGCATGTGGCTCACAGACGGAAAGCACGGCATTGGTCGTATTGCATACCCCTATACAGAACCCTTTGAAATTGAGCTTATCGATTCGCGCGATGGGCTACTTACCGATAAGGTGCACAGCGTGTTGCATCTGAATCAGAAATCTACCATGGTGATAAACAGCGGGGGCTTAACATCTCTCAGCAGTGAAAAGCCACCCAAAAATTTTACGGTAAAACAGGGGTTTCCCGAAACCCGAACCCTGTCGCCCATTGTTGAAACCCCCGACGGAAGCATCGCCGTAGGAGCAAAAAATGTGGTGAGCCGGTTCCACCCACAAGACCTGGAAACCGTTCGCAATGACATCCCGCTGTATATTGCTTCCATTCAAATTTTTCAGGACGAACTGGACTCCAACCAGGTTTATGACCAGCGTGAGAAACTCACCCTTTCTTACCGGCAGAATTTTATTTCTATTAAAATGGGAATGGTAAACCTCATTGATCCCAAAAATTTTAAAATTGCTTATCGCCTCAAAGGATTTGATGAAAACTGGGTAGAAACCGGTGCCGAAAATCTTGCTGTATTCACCAATATTCCCGGTGGAAACTACACCTTCGAAGCCCGAATAACCGATATAAACAACCGGATTCTACCGGCTCGGATTTCATTTCCCATCCGAATTATTCCCCCATTTTGGGAAACCTGGTGGTTTATCGCCCTTTGCATTCTCTTTGTTACCGGAATTGTGAGCACCTTTTACTACCTGCGCATCGGCAGTATAAGGCGGGAGGAGAGAATTAAAACGGAGTTCAATAAAAAACTCGCCAACACGGAGTTATCCGCACTTCGCGCACAGATGAATCCCCATTTTCTATTCAACAGCATCAACAGCATCCGGCATAAAATCATTAAAAACGATATGCTGGAAGCGGAAAAATACCTCGTAAAATTTTCGAGTCTCGTTCGTATGGTGCTCGAAAATTCCAGGCATCAAATGGTGTTGCTGAGCGACGAACTGACGGCTCTACAGCTTTATATGGAGTTGGAGTCGATGCGTTTCGACCACCGGTTTGAATTCCACGTGAGCAACCAACATGGCGTAGAGACCGAAAAACTGCTGGTGCCGCCCATGCTTATGCAACCCTACGTAGAAAACGCCATCTGGCACGGATTGATGCAGAAAAAAGATGCAGGCAAGGTGATGATCGGCATCTCCATTTTGGAAAACAACCTGGTAATCAACATCGAAGACGATGGCATAGGCCGTGAGAAAGCCGCGGAATTAAATAGTAAATCGGCTTTAAAAAAGGAGTCGATGGGGATGAAAATTACCGGAAGCAGACTTGAGATCATCGAGAAAATTTACCATATTAGCTGTAAAGCGGAAGTTACTGATCTTAAAGATGCTACGGGCAACCCAAAAGGCACCCGCGTAAAACTGACCCTTCCACTTCTGAGAAATTATGAAAATAGCCATAGTAGATGACGAAAAGCACGCCGGCGAAACGCTTCAATGGCAAATAGACAGGCTTGGGGCG
>JAIVHP010000351.1 GCA_020201045.1 Flavobacteriales bacterium | reverse complement strand
CCCGCTTTCGGCACAGATAATTTCTACTGGTATGGCGGTGGCGGAATGCATCTGGGCTATCACTATCGCCGAAATAGAATCAACGCAAAACCGCCCGATGGCGCAAATAGACAATTTAATTTGGGCTTAGATGCCATTGGTGGTTTGGAGTATGCGTTTAGCCCGTTTCCTGTATTGGTTTCGCTGAGCTACAAACCCGGTTTTGATTTTACCGGAAGGCGCTGGTTTGTAGGTGAAGGAATTGCCCTTTCAGCACTTGTATATTGGTAAATCCAAAACCTTCCCAAATTTTTTTGGGTAGATAGACAAACCTTAATGAACCTATTCGCTAAATCAATCTCTTTTCTGTGCTATGCTTTGTATTTTTGTCTAAAATTTAAAAGATATGTACCCACCAGAATTAGTAGCACCCATGAAAGAAGACCTCACCACAGCAGGTTTTCAGGAATTACATACTGCCGATGATGTAGATAACGTTTTGAACGAAAAGGAAGGATCGGTATTGGTTGTTGTAAACTCCGTTTGCGGATGTGCCGCAGGAGCAGCACGGCCAGGCGTAAAATTATCTCTCCAGGGAGAGAAAAAACCCGACAAACTGACAACAGTATTTGCCGGAGTTGATAGCGATGCAACCGAACGCGCGAGACAGTATTTCTTGCCTTATCCCCCTTCATCGCCAGCCGTAGCACTTTTTAAAGATGGTAAGCTGGTTCATTTCGTAGAGCGTCACCACATCGAAGGTCGCCCTGCTGAAATGATAGCAGAGAATCTTAAAATGGCTTACGAAGAGTACTGTTGATCAAAAGTTTAACATTGATTGTAAGTATTGCGTTTAGCCAATGTTTAATTTTAGGACTTAACTAAGAGATTATGAAAAGGAATATTTATGCTGGTATCGTTGCCGTAATTGGAGTTTCAATTCTCGCGGCATTTGCCTGGTCGAAAGAAGAAAAAAGCGACATCCTGGAAATCGGTGCGGTAGCACCTTTGCAAAAGCACGAGATGAAAGATGTCTCCGGAAAACTTGTGACGTTAAATCAAGTTGCTGGAGAAAACGGATTGCTCGTTATTTTCAGTTGCAATACCTGTCCCTTTGTCATTGGAAATGGAACCAAGTCTGAAGGCTGGGAAGGCAGATACGCTGAAGTTGCAGATTTGGCTGAAGAGAACGGAATGGGAACCATTTTGGTAAATCCCAACGAAGCAAAAAGAGATGCCGGCGACGGTATGGACGACATGAAAAAGCGCTACGATGAGCAGAATCTCAAAGGTTTTTACGCTTTAGACGAAAACCACAAATTAGCAGATGCTTTCGGCGCGCTAACCACACCGCATATTTTCTTGTTCGATAAGGAGATGAAACTCATTTACAAAGGAGCTATCGACGATTCGGTTTCGAGCAGCGAAGAGGTTAAAGAGCCCTATCTAAAAAACGCAATCCGCGCCTATGCGAACGGAGAGAAAATAAATCCGAATAGCACGAAGCAACTCGGGTGCAGCATTAAGCGCGTTAAAGTATAGTAAAGGCTTTAGATGAGTTGATAACATTAGAGGTCGTGTTCTTACACGGCCTTTTTTTTTGGCTCCAACATTCTTTTCTTTGCAGGCATATATATCGGAATTATGAACGTACTCGTATTAGGCTCAGGCGGCCGGGAGCACGCACTGGCGTGGAAGATTGCTCAAGACAAAAAGTGCAACCGCTTGTACGTTGCACCTGGAAATTCCGGTACCGCAGAAGTTGGAACCAACATAGATTTAAATCCAGAAGATTTCGATCAGGTGGCCCAATTTGCTGCCGAAAACAAAGTTGAACTTATTGTGGTGGGACCCGAAGCGCCATTGGTAGGCGGAATACGAGATTACTTCGATGCCAACGATACATTGAAATCAATCCGAATTATAGGTCCAGGAAGGGATGGCGCAAGATTAGAAGGGAGCAAAGATTTTGCAAAAACCTTTATGCAGAAACACGACATCCCCACCGCCTCCTATCAAACTTTTGCCAAAGGCCAGGTTGCAGAAGCTAAAGGATATCTGGAAAGTATAGCTCCACCTTACGTTTTGAAAGCAGACGGTTTGGCAGGTGGAAAGGGTGTCTTAATTCTCGATTCACTTTCCGATGCTCAGCGCGAAATGGAAGAAATGCTGTCGAACGCGAAATTTGGTGAAGCATCTTCACGGGTTGTTGTGGAGGCTTTCCTCGATGGAAGAGAGCTTTCTGTTTTCGCATTAACCGATGGAAGCTCTTATGTGCTTCTTCCCAATGCCAAGGACTACAAACGCATTGGAGAGGGCGATTCAGGGCTCAATACGGGTGGGATGGGAGCAATTAGTCCGGTTCCCTTTGCAGATGCTGCATTTATGGAAAAAGTTGAAAATCGCATCGTGAAACCTACAGTGGAAGGACTAAAAGCCGATGGAATTCCTTACATCGGGTTCCTTTTCTTTGGTTTGATTGAAGTTAATGGAGAGCCGTTTGTCATTGAATACAATGTGCGAATGGGCGACCCCGAAACGGAAGTGGTAATGCCTCGAATCGATTGCGATTTTTTAGGGTTACTCGATCTTGCTTCGAAGGGAGAATTGCACAAGGCCAAATTGGAATCAAATCCGAACTACGCGGCCACGGTAGTTATGGTATCAAAAGGTTATCCAGGTAAATACGAAAAGGGAAAACGCATAAACGGTTTGAATGAAGTAAAAGACGCCACCGTATTTCACGCTGGATCTAGAATTGACGCCAACTCTATAATAACGTCCGGAGGAAGGGTGCTCGCAGTTACAGGAATGTCAAAAACAATGGAAGATGCCCTCAAAAAGGCATATAATGGAGTAGAAAAAATAGATTTTGAAGGAGCCACATACCGCAGGGATATTGGCTTCGATCTTTAGACAGACACTATTTAATTCCGCCTTCCTGCTCCGCCTTTTTGTTGTATTTAGACTGCATTCTCAGCCAGTAAAGCAGGCCCAGTCCACCCAAAATGGTGAAAATGGTATTGGGATTCATTATACCCGCCAGATCTCCAATTGGAACCAAAAGGTTGTCGAAAGTCCATTTAATTAAGGCTGCTATTGGCTCAACAATGTATTGCATAGTTCTAAATTTCGGGTCAAAAGTAAGTATAAAATCAACATCGTAAAAGCACTATATTAGCCGGCAATGTTGCACGCCTTATTCAGTTCAAACAGACCGGTTGTATTGGCGATTCTAGCCATCCCCGCGGTGCTCTTTGGAGTTTACGCTTACACCAATGCCGCGCCCGCAGAGGCTGTGGCCGGTGGTCCGCTCTTCGATTTGCTCGAGAAATATGTGCTCAATATAAGGTGGATACATCTTTCACTCGGTATGGCGGTGAATATTTTTGGAGCCATCGTTTTGAATAGAATAAGTAACCGTCACGAGTATTGCAGTAAGGAGAATTACTTCCCCGGGCTGCTCTATTTCTTTTTCGTTTCGCTCGACCCACAGTGGATCTATCTCAATCCACTGAGCATTTCGAATGTCCTTATTTTTCTCGCGGTGCGCAGACTTTTGGCAATTCACCGCGTGCAAGATACCGCTGGAAATGTTTTTGACGCAGGAATTATTTTGGGCTTGGCTACGCTGTTTTTTCCGCCATTAATTGTAGCCGTTCCCTTAATCTGGCTGAGCCTCGGGCAACTGCGTACTTTCAGTTTTAGAGAATGGCTGATACCAATTAGTGGTTTTATTATCCCATTTATTTATGCCGTTGTTTATTATTGGTGGTATGGATTAAGCTTGAATTACGATGAGTTCACAACTCAATTAAACCCCTCCTGGGGTAATCTCTTCGGTGGAGAAAATTTCGTAGCGTACGGTTTTATAGCTTTTTCAATTCTGCTTTCTTTTATTGGTTTGGGTCGTTTTATTTCCAGCCTTTCGAGCAGTACGGTAAATCAAAAGAATACGAGAATTGTGTTTATGTGGATGAGTTTTATTCTCCTCATTCTTTACGGGTATATCTCAGCTCTGTCGATTGATATTTTCGAATCACCCATTGTTATGGCCGCGCAATTCTCAATTTTTGGATCGATATTTTTCCTTATCGAAAAACGAAAAAAGATTATTTCGGCACTGTTTTACATCTGGCTTATTGGAGCGATAGCTGTTTTTCTAGTGGTCTGATTTTGAAAATCAGTTGTTTTTAACTGTTCAGCAGGCAGTTAAAACGCTGCACTATTTTGTCATTGTCATCAACTCGTGCATTTTCCCACTCATTTTTTTCCAGGTTTTCTTGATCATCGCATGAACAGATGATCTATAGAGAATAATCGAAATTAGGATGGGAGTGCCGACGTGGTACTTTAGTCCTTTTAGGTATCTTTGTACTATAATCAAAGGCACAATGAAATTTGGAGTTATTATTTTCCCGGGGTCTAATTGCGACGAAGACCTTATTTACACATTTGAAACCATATTAGGCCAGGAGGTTGAGCGATTATGGCATAAAGACACCGATTTGAAGGGGGTTGATTTTGTTCTCGTACCTGGTGGGTTCTCTTACGGAGATTACCTCAGATCGGGTGCCATTGCGCGCTTTTCACCCATTATGGATTCGGTAATTGAACATTGCAGACGCGGCGGATACGCATTGGGTATATGCAATGGGTTTCAAATTCTCTGCGAAGCGGGTTTACTACCCGGAGCGCTTCTCCCAATGGATCACTTGAAAATATTGCCGGGGTTTGCAACGCTGGAAAAAATGTTTTTGGGATGATGCCACACCCGGAACGAGCTGCTGATGAAGTTCTTGGAAATACCGACGGACGCCTGATCTTTGAGTCTGTTATAAAGGCCGTACAGGTGGTATAAACATTTTTATCAAGTCGGTGTTGAAAACACCATCGAAGAAACTTTCAATTCAATATATTTCTTCGTTACTTGCTTTTATAAAATCCAACAGGGTGTTGGTGACAGCAGACAAAGGCTCATAAGCTTCTTGAGAACTACCTGTTGTGTTGTTAAATTAAATTAAAGGAGGTGTGTAATGTCTGATCATTCCAACCCGGTTTTTGAGTCTTTCGTTACCGCTGCCTCCAATGGAGGCAGCCTGTAACAAGGCCCTTTCCAGGGGTTTTTGAAAACCAAAAACCGCGGAAGAATATATTGAAGAGCCCTGTCTGTAAGTCGGGGCTCTTCTCATTTTAGGAATCCCTCAAAATAGATCTAAGGATTTGAAGACCGGTCTTACTGCACGAATGCTATACGCTAATTGTTTTCTTGAATATCCGTGCACCAGCTGCGCTGCAGGTTATAACCTATGCGTCGCAACCTATACAAATGCACTCCAAACTATACCGGGTGTGTTTTTATGGACAGTTTATTTTGGCTCCGAACAGAAATATCTGATTTTCTCCCGGGCTTCTTCAAAACCGAGTTCTAAGCTCTCTTGCAAATCCTCACAGCCCTGTATTTCCTGATAACTCAACATTTTTGCAATTCCGCGATTGAAGTATGCCGCTGCAAACGTTTGATCGAGCGATATGGCTGTATCGTAGTCTTTGATAGCAGATAGATATTTACCGAAAAAGGATTTGATATTTCCACGCATATTATAGGCCTCTGGATCTTCGGGATTTTTCTCGACAACACGATCGAAATCCGGTAAGCTTTCGGAGTAACTCCCGAGCATAGATTTGGTGAAACCCCTGTTAAAAATGGCTTCGGTAAAATCACTTTCAACAGCTATGGCATTGTTGTAGTCTTCGAGCGCTTCTTCCTCATTGCCCAATTGCTTGTGGGTTACCGCACGGTTAAAATAAGCATTTGGAAAGTCCTGATTTAGGGATATGGCAATGTTTAAATCTTCGAGAGACTCTTCTACTCTCCCCATTTTTTTTAAGACTACGCTCCGATTGTAATATCCGATGGCAAAAGCCGAGTTGTAGTTTATTGCCTTTGAAAAGGCTGCGTGTGCAGCTTCCAACTCATCAAAATGGAGGTGGAATAGTCCTTTTACATCATATACCATTTCAGAATAGGGCGAAAGTTCCAGGGCATTTTCAATATCGGCTTTCGCCGAGTCGTAATTGTTCGCCCGTGTATGCGTGAGTGCACGCTTTAAATAAGTGAGCGTATCTTCTGGATTGAGTTCGAGAATAAAATTGAAATCCTCAAGGGCTGCATCCAAATTATTGCTTTCAAACTCTGCAATTGCCCGGGAGTCTAATAAATAGTCATCATAAGGGCTGAGTTCAAGAGCCTTCGTAAGGTCGGAAATTGCTTCTTCGTAGTTGCTTTGGAGTATCTTTAAACGAGCGCGCTGATCGTAGTATACTTCGCTGTAGGGGTTTAAATCTATGGCCTTATTGTAATCTTTTTCAGACTCGGTGTACCGCCCCATCTGTTGCAACAAAAGCGCCCGCCCCATGTAAGCTTCGGCATAGTTCCTGTCGAGCTCAATAGCATTGGTGTATTCCTGAAAGGCCTTGTTGAAATTACCCCCGCGCTTGGAAAGTTGCGCCTTCTGCATGTATTGCATGGCTTCCTGGCGATTTTGCGTATAGGCATTCTGCGCATCGGCATTAGCGCTAAAAAACAGGAAGAGTATGCCGGATAAAATTATTCTGCTCATTGATTTAGGATATGATAGCTACTAAAATTAAGCCTTTTTGGATGAAAAATACGCGTTTGATTGAATTGAATTTGTGGAATTTTTAATCGTGGTGCGTCTCAATAGAAAAAGCACTATGAAATTGACATTCGTAATTTGTTTCGTTTTCTGCTCCGCTCAAATGATTTGCGCCCAAAATTACGGCGAAATACACGGTCAACTGATGGACTATAATTCGCAAACTCCACTTCCGTACGCCAATGTAACAACGACTTATGGCGGACAGCTCAAAGGTACTACAACCGACGAAAACGGAAGGTTTAGGTTAAAACCCCTTCAGCCCGGCACTTACGATGTAACTTTTAAATACCTGGGTTATGACACGCGCATTTTGCAACGCGTAGAAGTTACGCCGGGAAAGATTAATATTCTCGGCAAAATAGAACTGGCGCAGGATAATGAACTGCCTACAATTGAAATAGTCGGTCATAAGTTGATCAATAAAGACCAGCCAAATGCCATTGTAATGCGTGCGGCAGAGCTTAAACACAATGCGCTACTAAACAATCCCGCTCAACTCGTAGGCTGGTTAATGGGGCCTCTGGGGCGAATACCGGGCAGTGCAATTAAGACAATTACCGTTCATACAGGAGGAATACCCGCTAAATACGGAGACGTGACCGGAGGTATAGTGGTGATAGAAACCAAAAGTTATTTTGATTACTTCTATGAAAACAATCCGCGTGAACGCTGATGTATAAACTCCGGAAGAAATATAAAAACCTCAGTGACGAAGAGCTCTTAAAGTCCTTCGTTGAAAATCAAACAGCAGTTATTGAAGCGTTGTTTAGTCGATATGCTGTACTGTGTTTCGGATTATCGTTGAAAATTTTGAAAGATCGCGAAAAGGCCAAAGATGCAGTATCTGATTTGTTCCTAAAATTAAGAAGCGATTTGGGTAAAAATGAAGTGAGAAACTTTAAATCCTGGTTCTACATCTACACGAGAAATCACTGCTACAGCCTTCTAAGAGTTGAGTCGCGGAACCGGAAACACGAGGCCCGCTGGGAAGAACAACGAGACCGAACACCATACGATGGATTGGATTTAGAAGCTCGAATTTCCGTTTTAAAGAGCGCATTAGATGAACTCAATCCCGATCAGAAGCGCTGCATTGAAAAGTTTTATTTCGAAAAGAAATCCTACAATCAAATTTCATCAATCCTTCGAATACCAGTAAAAAAAGTCAAGTCGCATTTGCAAAATGGAAAGCGAAATCTTCGGGTGCTGATGAATGGCATAAATCGTTCAAATATTTCACATCATGACTGGTAATTACAAAGCGATAAGGCGGTATGTGAGAAACGAGATGAGCGCTGTAGAGCGGGATGGTTTCGAATCTGAAATGCGCGGTGATCCCTTTCTGTCTGATTCAGTCGACGGATTTCAGAGCGACCCGGGGGCATTAAACGATTTACCCACACTATCACATTACCATTATCTCTGGGTTTATGGATTAATCGGTGTGGCTTTTTTGGTGGGCTTGGTTTTTATTCAAACGCCACCCAAGGATTCACCCCAGGCCGATAAAATCACCGAGATAAGAGTTGATGAATTCCAGCCCGAATTGATTGTGCGTAAACCATTTCCCGTTATTCGGGATGTGAAATTACCTGCGCCAGAGTTGGTCGCGAATGCTCATCCACTTACAGACAATTTTGAAGAAAGCATCCGAAGGCAGTCAATTGATGTAATTTATGCGCCACTTGAGAAAATAACTGCAACGACGATAAACCAAGGCAAACCCGAGAGGTCAATTGCAGAGCGATCCAATACGATATACATCAATGATTTAAAATTGGTAAAGCCAGATGATCCCTTAACCTTCAATTCACAGCCTGACTTATTGGAGCTCACCGGCCACCTACCGGCGAAGTACGAATCTGCAGATCGTTTTACGCGCAGCACACCCAAAGCGGGTAGTAATAAACCACCTTATCTACAAATCTGGTCTGAAGTGTTTGACGCTTTTCACAGCGGAAAGTACAACACGGCACTTCACAGTATTGATAAATTGGAGAAAACAAGTTCTCCACATGACGTAAATATTCAGTTTTACCGTGGGCTTATGCTCTTTCATTTGTCCGACTTTTCAGCAGCAAGACGGTATTTCGAAATTGCCGAGCGACATATCAACCCCGGCTTTAGGCAAGAGGTGGTCGTAAGAAAGTGCGAGGTACATCATCGGCAAAATCACTACTTCGCCATTTACGGCCATAGGTCTCTCCACAATGTTGTGCATTCCCAGAATAGCAGATTGCGGCGGATTGATAATGGGCGTGCTCATCATAGACCCGAAAACACCTCCGTTGGTGATGGTAAATGTGCCGCCCTGCATTTCGTCGATGGAAATTTTTCCATCGCGTGCTTTTACGGCTAGCCTTTTTATCTCGGCTTCAATTTCAGCGAGACTCATTTGCTCGGCATTCCGAACTACGGGAACCATAAGCCCTTTTGGCGAGCTTACGGCAATTCCAATATCTGCGTACTGGTGCGTCACCATTTCCTGGCCGTCTATCATCGCATTTACCGTCGGGAAGAGGTTTAATGCTTCGGTTACTGCCTTGGTGAAAAACGACATAAAGCCCAAACCAACGCCGTGATTTTCTTTAAAAATCTCTTTGTATTTGTTGCGGATATCCATGATGGGCTTCATGTTTACCTCGTTGAACGTGGTAAGCATTGCCGTTTCATTTTTCACGCCAACCAGTCTTTCCGCCACTTTTCTGCGCAGCGACGACATTTTTTTGCGCTCTGTATCACGTGTGCCGCCCCAGCCCGAAGCCGCCGATTGGTCGAAACCTCCCGACATGGCAGCTACCACGTCCTGTTTGGTAATCCGCCCGTCTTTTCCGGTGCCATTTATTTGACTGGCGCCAACATTTTTTTCCGACATGATTTTCCGCGCAGCCGGAGAGGTGTGTCCTTTGGCGTACGTTTCTTCTTTCTCTGCTGTTTCAGTTTCTTTCTTCTCTTCTTTTTGTGGCTCGGTGTCCTTCTTCTTTTCAGAAGCGTTGGCTTCTTCTTTCTTTTCTTTCGACTCTTCTTCTTTCTTCTCGTCTTTTGCAGAGCCTTCGGGTTTTTCTGCATCTGTATCGATTAGACAAACCACATCGCCTACGGCAACGGTATCACCTTCTTCGGCCTTTAATGTAATTATACCAGCCACT
>JAIVHP010000100.1 GCA_020201045.1 Flavobacteriales bacterium | reverse complement strand
GTTTCGCCTCCATCGGTAGTATGGAGCACGATACCGTCATTTCCACCGGTAAGCCAACCTTCATCGGAATTCAGGAAAAAGATGGAATTCATATTATACTGAATCTCATATGACTGGTCTACCCAGGAATCACCTCCATCGGTGGTGTGAAGTACGGTGCCTGCCTGTCCGGCTATCCAGCCGGTGCTGGCATCCTGGAAGTATAGGGTTCTCAGCGACCAGCTTACGCCCGATGTTTGGGCGAACCAGTTGGCTCCGTCATCGGTTGTTGCCATAATCACACCGCCATTTCCAGCGGCCCAGCCGTTTTCCGTATCGCTAAATTGAATTTCATTCAGGTTGCTAGAAGTGGGTACGGTTTGCTCCACCCAGTCGGCGCCACCGTTTGAAGTGAAAAAAATTCGCCCCCCATTTGCACAGGCCCAGCCTTGATTTTCATCCACAAAATGAACAGAATTGAAGTCCTGGTTTATCCCATCGAACTGTAAATTCCAGTTCACACCGCCGTCTGTGCTGTGATATATTTTTCCGGTTTGGCCTGCAACCCACCCCTGACTTTCGTTTAGAAAAAAGACGCCATTGAGATTTCCGCTTTGTATGTTGAGTTGGGCCATCCAGTTACCTCCCCCGTCGGTGGTATTCAGAACCGTACCGGCAAACCCAACTGCATAGCCTACTTCGGCATTTGAAAAGTGGATTCCGAGCAGTGTTTCATCTGTCCCTGAAGATTGTGGAGTCCAATTTACTCCGCCGTCGTCCGTACTCAGAACCACACCGCTAGATCCAACGATGTAGCCCTGATCGGCATTGACAAAAGAAGCTGCGTAAAGAATTTCGCTGGTTCCCGAAGTCTGCTGAGCCCAGTTCACCCCCCCATCGGTAGTGTGGAGTATTCTTCCGCTTTGTCCGGCAATCCAGCCTTCATTTTCGTCGACAAAAAAGATGGATCGGAGCACCGACGAAACCAGAGATTGCTGTTCAACCCAGGTTTCGCCACCATCTGTGGTAGATACGATATTACCGCCAAAACCCGATGCCCAGCCTCGGTCTTCGTCGATAAAGAAAATAGACAATAGGGTTATTCCCAGCCCAGAAGATTGTGAAGACCAGGTTTGGCCGCCGTTTTCAGTTTTCAAAATCACGCCGCTTAATCCGGTTGCATAACCGATGGTTTCATTTACAAAATGAACGTCGAACAGGGGCGTTACTACCCCGGAACTTTGGCTCGTCCAGCTAGCTCCGCCATCTGTGGTAGCAATCACTGTTCCCGCATCGCCTACAGCCCAACCCGCAGTGCTGCTGGTAAACGACACGCCTTCAAGGTCAGAATCGGTACCTGGATCTTGCTGTGTCCAGTTATCACCTCCATCGGTGGTGTGCAAAATACTTCCCTCCGTTCCAACGACCCATCCTGTTTGGGTATCGGTGAAATCTACCGCATTAAGCGGTAATCCGCTAAACACGTTTCCACCAAATTCTAAAGGCGGTTTCCACCCGCATTGGGCGAAGGCAGATTGAACCATTAGGATGAGCAAAAGGGAGAGAAATCCCTGAAACAGTGATTTGAATGGTAGACTGGAAGTGTGCATATCAATACTCAATTTTGGAATAGTGAAAGTAGTGGTTTGAATAACCCAAACTATCTTTTCTCGAATTCATTTTGAAAATAAAGGTCGAAATTCCTGCTTAGCCCCGGGTTTCCCAGACTTAATAAATCCCAGCTGGGCGACAAGGATATCAAGAATAAAGATTATTCGCTTTGTGCCATCCAACTTGTACCCTTACTTTCAAAGCGCAAACCATGTAAAGCCTCCGCAATGAATAAATTGATCTATTCGCTCACACTCGCCATAGTTTTAATTGCTCACCCTTCTGCCGACGCTCAAAACTGGAATACCGATAGCTTGAGTTGGAATACAGGCGGGAATTTTCTCTCGACAAATGAAAAATTTCTAGGCGAGTCGTTGAGTATTAATGATACCGTATACCGAGAACTTTACAATGTAGAATACTGTGCATCTGCGATACCGAAACCATCTGTTCTTCAGGGATATATTCGGCAGGAAGGCGATATGATATATTTTCGAGGTGTCGATGGACCGCCGGAAATACCATTGTACGACTTCGGCCTTGAGCCCGGTGACATTTTTAATGTACGGATATGCTCAGATGGATCCTATCCATACATAGATGAATTTGTAACTGCTATAGAAGTTAGTACTGTTGACTCTGTTGAAACGCTATCGGGTATGCGCAAGCGGATACTTTTTTCGTCTGGCGGTGTTTCTTGGATCGAAGGTCTGGGTGCGACCACCGGACTGATTGAATACAGCGTTTACACATGCTTCGTAGATGTATATACATGGTTACAATGTGTGCGAAGCAACGACGCATTGCTCTTTGCCGATCCGGACATTCCCAATTGCTGTTTCAAAGAACTGGGGCTGGAAGATAAAGAGCCGAATCCAAAAATTTTTGCTACCCCAAATCCAGTCGATGCGGGAAGTACTATTCAGTTGTTCGGAGAAACCGAAACAACTCGTGCAAGTCTTTACGACAGCGCCGGGCGTCAGTTGGCACAATGGAATTGGAGAAAAGGCCAGTCAATTGATATCAAACAATATGGTGCGCGTACAGGTCTCTATTTCCTGCATTTCAAAATCGGGAATCACTCAACTGTGCAAAAACTAGTAGTTCTGTAAGGTGCGGAATATATTGTAGTTTCCATGATTGACAAAAGCAGTTGCCGCTTTCGCTGAAAAGCGATTTAATCTGCGCTGGTTCCAAACACAAAAAGTGTTTGAATTCCCGATGAAGAAGAGCGCTCAGAACTAGAAACCGAATGGGAGCAGTATTCTTTTACAGGCCCGGCAAATTACACTTCACGCGCCAGCGCCCACCAGATTTTCCACTTAAACGGAATTGTGCGGCCACCTTCTAAGAATCGAATTCAGTTTATTAGCTTTAGCCCAAACCTAATCAGCAGATGAACCCGGACTTTAAGATTGCATTAGATCTTCTGGTACCACTTGGAATCGGACTTCTAATCGGCACGGAACGCGGATGGAGTCAGCGAGAACAAGACGAGGGCAATCGCGTGGCGGGACTTCGCACCTTCGCGCTCACCGGGCTTTTTGGGGGGATATCTGCAATGATCGCCGAAGCGCTCACCATCTGGTTTCTACCCGCCGCATTTCTGAGCCTGGCATTGCTGGTATCGGTAGCGCATTATTTACAGACTAAAAGCGGAAGAGATTTCGGTGCCACTTCAGAGATCGCCCTATTTCTCACATTCACCCTGGCGGCGTGGTCGCTATTCGACCAAAAAATACCTGCCTTTTCAACGGCTGTTGTGGTGACGGCGCTGCTCGGATTGAAGCCCACCCTTCACAAGTGGCTCGGGTTTATTAACCTGGAAGAATTTTATGCCGGAATTAAATTATTGATCATCTCGGCAGTGCTGTTGCCGCTTCTCCCCGATCAGGGTTATGGGCCCTACAAAGCGCTGAATCCATACTGGATATGGCTGATGGTGGTGCTTATTAGCGCGCTGTCGTTTGTGGGGTATGTTGCCATGAAGGCGCTTGGTAGCAAAGCCGGCGCTTTTCTCACCGGAATAATCGGAGCGCTGGCTTCCAGCACTGCGGTGACCATTAGTCTCGCGCGCCTTGCAAAAAAGCAAACCAAAAAAACCGTTTTTATTACCAGTGCACTTCTCGCCGGAATCGTGATGTTTATCCGTGTTTTGATTGAAGTTTCGGTAGTAAATGCCGCCTTGCTTTCCGAGCTGTGGCTACCCATTGGATCTATGATAGCCATCTTGCTAGCAGGTGGGGTTTGGCTTTACTTCCGGGCCGGAGTTCCAACGGGCAATGATGATATCGATATCGACAACCCGCTGCAGCTTGGCACCGCACTAAAATTCGGTCTGCTGCTGGCTGTTATCTTACTTCTATCCGAATTCCTTTCCGACAGATTTGGGGATGAAGGAATCGTTGTACTGGCTCTGGTTGCAGGCCTGGCCGATGTTGATGCCATTACACTTTCCCTATCTGAAATGGGCAAAGGGCAGATCAGCGAAAGAATGGCAAGCCTCGGAATAGTTATAGCTGCCGTATCAAACACACTTGTAAAAGGGGGAATTTTCACCTTTTACGTAGGCATTAAAACCAGCTTTCGACTGATTTTGATTTTATTAATTGCAGGCGCTGTGGCCATTGCGATAGCCTTAACAGGGGTTTCCGTTTTTTCTGTTTAGACAAAACAGCAAGGGTTAAAACACGCAAAAAGTCAACTCACACGGTGAGTACAAAAGCACTTCGCCCGCAACCAAATCGGCTGCGGGCTAAGGGTGCTTCCATTCAGTTATGGGAGTTAATCTCTAATCAAATTCGCCTATGCGCAAAGCGCCATATACCTGAAGGTAAGAGTGGCGCGCGTCTCCGAAAAAAGTCTCTGCGGCTTCGCTGTCGGCTACTTCCTGCAAACCGTAATGGTAGCGGGCGCCAACCTGAAACGCGCTAAAATTAAAAGCCAATCCACCGGCAAGTCCGTAATCCAAATTTTGGAAATTATCGGAGTCGAGCTCTTCCTGTCCTTCGCCAAAGTCGCCATCGGTAGAAAATGACGTATTCGCGAGCAGTCCAAAGTAAGGGCCTAAATGCAGTTCAAACGCTTCGTCCAATCGAATGACTCCCATAAGTGGTACATCTATATAGCTCATATTAAAGCTGTATTCTCCATCAAAAGACAAGAGACTGTATTCGGCAGTTGCACCTTTGGTAGTGAAATTAACCTCTGGCTGAAAGGCAAACGTTTCTGTAAGCGGGAAATTAAAATACACCCCGGCATTAAATC
>JAIVHP010000099.1 GCA_020201045.1 Flavobacteriales bacterium | reverse complement strand
GCTCGCCGTTTAGATATTCCAGGAAAACGTTTCCCTGCGATTATCCACGAGGTTGAAGTGCTGAAGTTTTGAAGGTGCTTGAATTTGACGGTGAAACTGTGTAACCGAAACGGTTTGCACCAACCCACCGCGATTCATTACCAGATCGTTTTCTACGTTGCCATCTCCACCGGTAAGGTGAAAGTCTAATACATCTTCGGCGTTGGCATTCTCCGATCTCAATAATTCGGTAAACCACTGATGGCGTTTTGCTCTAACGGCCCTGGAATAAAGCTGCGCCGACGCCCATAATTTAGGCTGTTCCTCACTGAATTCTGCGTAGTGAAGCTCTTTCCCATCCCATCTAATTTCTTCTATCCTTTGGTCGAGAAAAACAAGGGTAAAAGGTTCGATTCCCGAAAAATCGAAGTGGTTTGCAAACATTTTGAGATGCTCACTTTCGAGCGATTCCAAAAGCAATAAGCCCCGGCTCAATCTGTAAGGTGGATTGTGAGAATGTGAATCAAAGGCGCCATTGAGTAAAACGGCTACCCCGCCATTTTTTCCGATGGCCATATTGGTACCGCCGTATACCGGCTCCCGGGCTATGTAATAATTAGATCCTTGCCTGGTTTGATAAGGCGCCAGCCCATTTGCATTGCGCAGGGGACTTTCGTCTCTATTTGCCGTGATAACGGCGCCTGTCTTTTGCGGTACATAAGTAAGTGTGCACATTAAAAACCCATTTTCTCGCGCCGCTCATCGTATTCTTCGTCGGTAATTTTATCATCCATAGCGAGGGCATTAAGAACGGCTAAATCTTTAAACTCTTTGAAGGTCTCAAAGTTTATAATCTCCCTGTTATCCAAATTTAAATCCTGGAAAAAGTAGCTCGTTTTTGTTGGAATTAAAGGTACGAAGAATGCCCGAAACCAGGTTATTTCCCGGATTAACCAAACCATCTCTCCATCGATTTCAAAAGCTGCGTCATTGCGCGAGAGTGGGCCGTAATTTTTATTCGTCCGATATCCCCAGTCAAAAATAAAAATCATGAAGACTGTTTACAGATCCACAGAAATGGAACTTTCAAATATTTTGTATCCGTCGGTAAGGGGGTACACCTTGCACCAGCAGGGATTTTTAGACCGCAACACAATGGTGATAATTCCCAGGCCAGCACCGCCTTTATTAGAAAGCTCGCCGTGCATCATCACATCCATGTACATCTTTTTCAAATCTTTTCGATCCATGGTGTTCACCTCATCGTATTTTGCAAGGAGGTGTTCGGCCTGCCTGGCAGAAACGATATTTAGGAGATTAGCCTTGAGCTGAGTGGAACTCTTGTAAACGATAATTCCGGCGTGAACTTCGTCTTTGGAATCTGTAATGCCGTGAAGCCTAATGTTCTGTATCGCTTCGACAAAAACGCTAAAAAAACGCTTTATCGACTGTCTGCTTTCAATTTTTTCGGCAATAATGCGCTCTAACCGACTGGAAAGTGAACTCGAAAACGGCTCTTCAAATTCTCCAATGTAGTTTAAAAGCACATCGTATTCGTCTCTATCGCGGATCGCGACATACGATAAATTCGAGTGGTTGTGGAATTTGTCAAGCGTTTCCGTCTTGAGCTTCATGCAATAAAATTTGTTCGGGCAAGATATAAATTCTGATGACTCACAAGCACTTCGTCCTCAAGAAGCTATTCACCCTTTGATGCTCAAAAGATAAGATCAAAATTTTGCACATGGCATGATCCTTCTTTTGTTTTTCTTTTTATTTTTCTTGCTGGCCCATTCAATAGACCAGGTTATTTCGTGCGTACCACCGCTATTAGGCGTCAACCCAGAAACCGTTAGATCATAGCTGTAGCCAATGCGCATATTGTTTATTTCGTACCCAACCAAGATGGCAATGGCATCCTGATTTATACTGTTGTATCCATTGTTTTTAATGACGGGTAGTCCGCGGTACCACAATCCCAAAACGATGGGGTCGTATTCGTAGTAGAATCCGATATCGAGCTGGTCAAAAAGCGCCTGCGATTGATAGTTAAACGCCGGTACGATATACTGTCTCTTTGAGAAAGCACCAACGTCTGAAACTTTGAGTCGCACCCCACCGTGAACACCTATTTTCATAGGCAATCGGGTATCTGCTCCAATGATTGAATGCACGGGCTGATTCATGTGATGAAGTGCTGCTCCAAACCACATTTGATCTGAAAAAAGCAAAAGACCAGCGCCAAAATCGGGATAGTTTACCGGCTTTTCGGCAAATCTGGCTCTGTCCGGGTCAAGTGTAGATACACCGTCTTCGCCCCTGGCCAACTGATCCATAAACGTAAGTTTATCTACATCGAGGTAGGTAGACCCAAATCCAAAACTCAAAGCGGGTCGGATGCTAAACTTTCTGCTGATTTTAATCTCGTAGGCGTATTGGAGCGAAGCTGAAGTAAAGCTCATGCCCCCCGCTCCTGCTCTATCGTGCTGCACTACGAGCCCAATACCACTGTTTAAATCGGGCATAAAATGATCGTATGCAAAATTGTACGAGACAAAAGCTTTTGGCAATGCAGCCCACTGATTTCGGTAGGCTGTAGATGCCCTGCTTTGAATGCTCGTTCCGGCAAACGCCGGGTTGAGATACATCGGCGTAGCGTAAAACTGCGTGTATTGCTGATCCTGACCTATGGCCTTTTCGGGCAACACCGTGTAAATCGCAATCGCAAGTGATATGAGTAAAAGTCTCTTCATATACGCTACTTAACGAGAACTACCAGTTCTTCTATTTCATTTTCTCCCGTGTATTCCGAATCGAAGTACATGGATTTCTCTACCGGCTTAAAGCCTTCTGCTTCTACGAGAAGCGTGTACTTTTTGTTAGTATTTAAGGCGAGAACGAACGTTCGGGACTGGGTATCAATCTGATACTTCCCTTCCATTTCTCCACTTTCGTCGTTCCAAAGGGTCACCATCGCGTTTTGCGATTCTATCTCGTGCTCGCTGTGGAGTTCCCCTTTGAATATTACGGTATTCGACTCGTCGAAAACCACCTGATAAATATCCTGCAAGCCATATCCGCCCAACCTTTCGGAAGAGAAATAGGCCATTTTACCCGTCGGATCGAGGGTGAAGAAAATATCGTCGCCGGGAGTGTTTATCGGGAAGCCCAGATTTAAAGGTTTTTTAAAATCGAGCCCATCGGCAGCGGCGCAGAAAATATCGTACCCACCCATAGTGGCGTGCCCCCTCGATGCGAAATAAAGTGAGCCATCACTGGCAATAAATGGCGCATCTTCGTCATAGGGCGTATTGATTTTCTCGCCCAGATTTTGCGGTTCTCCCCACTCGCCGTTTGGCAATTTGGCAATTCGGTAAATGTCTTTACCGCCGAAGCCGCCTGGCCGGTCGCTCGAAAAGAAGATTTCACTGCTTCCATCCAATCCGAATGATGCGCTGGCTTCCTGATATTTAGAATTTACACCCGAGCCTAATTTTTCGAGTGGTCCCCAGCTGTAGTGATCCTTTTCAGAAATATAGAGATCGCCCGAATACCCATCTTTGCGGGTTCTGAAAATCACGATGGTATTTCCGTCTTTTGAGCAAGCCGCAGCCGCATCGTTGGTTCGGCTATTTAGTGGCTCGTTTGCGGGAAAGGCGCTCGGATCTTCCGACTTCAAGTTAAGGAAGAAAATATTCTCGTCGTATTGTTCCGAAATGTCTTTTTCGCTGTTATCGTCGTATCTCCTTCGCGATGTGAAGTAAAGCTTCTCCCCAGAATTATCCCAAACGGGAGCATAGTCGTGTAATTTAGAATTAACCTGTTCGCCTAAATTGTGGATGGTGACGGGTATGGGTGCCTGCACCATTTTTATTCCGCGTTCGGCCGCGTCTAACAAATGTTGAATTTGCGGCTCTGACTTTTCGCGATGGCCAGCAGATTTATACTTTTCGAGCAAATCTAAAGCGTCGTAAAAACGGTAGTCGCGCATTCGCGTTTGCGCCAGAAAGTAGCGGGCTTCGTTGTATTCATTGCTCACCGCTAGCTCCAGGTATCGGGTAGCTTCATCTTTCATGGTTGGAAGATTGAAGTAGCAAATACCCAGTTTACCCAGTAACTCTCCATTGTTGGGCTCTACCTTGCAGAGTTCTGTATAGAGTTCAGAAGCGTAATAATAATCGCCTTGAACGAAATAAATATCGGCTTCGTAGAGCAAGTTCTTGTGGTACCTGCCCATTTTTTTCTGAGCTACGCCCTGAGCTGCTATGCCAAATACGGCGGCCAAAAGAAGTATGAGAATTTTTTTCATATTTATTATCTTACAAGGGTTACGTCGCCAGAGTCGCTGAATTTGCCGCCATCTTCGAAGGTTACCTTAACCCGCCACACGTACACATCCTGCTGGCAAATATTACCGCGGTAATAGCCGTCCCAGCCCTGGCGTACATCTGTGGTTTCAAAGAGCAATTCGCCCCATCGATTGAAGATTTGCATTTCAAATTCTTCGACTCCTTTGTACAAGGGGAAGAAAATATCGTTGTTAAACATGTCGTCTACCGTCCAGTATCCGCCAGTTGGCCCGCCGGTATTGGGCGTAAAAGCGTTGGGGAATTCTATGCGTGTTTCAACATTTCCCCTAACAGCTTGCTCAACTGTAAAGGTGTCTGGACAATTAAACTCGTTGTTGGCCACCAGCGTAACCGGGTGCCAGCCCGTAGTTTCGTAAAAGTGATAGGGCGAAAATTCGGTTGATGTTCCCCCGTCGCCGAAATCCCATTCATAGGTGCCAGCATCTGTAGATAGGTTAAGGAAAAACACCTGGTCGGGAATGGTAATCACCGGAGGGTTTACCGTAAAGTAAGCTTCAGCTCTTGGGTGCAC
>JAIVHP010000098.1:4882-6478 GCA_020201045.1 Flavobacteriales bacterium | reverse complement strand
GGCGGAACTGCACATCCTCACCGACAAAAGATTCAGGTGAATCGAACTCCACCCTGGCCCAATTAAGTACATTTCCGTTGGGTTCCTCCTCATTGCCATTGTCCGACACACTTTGGGCAAACTGAAATTCGGTGTACAAAAAGCCTGTACCATCAAAAGTGAAGCCATTGCATCCATATATATTAGGTAATATAGGAAGGCAAATATTATTAAATTCTGCCATTGCCGTCCATGAACCATTTCCAACTTTATATTCCAAGGTTGAGCCCTGATCCCATTCATCGTTTGTACATGCGGTACAATTTTCATCCACCCCAAAAACAAAACGAATGGTATACCGACCTGTACATGGATCCTGCGACGCCTCCAACCATGAATTTTGGTAGGTCGTATCTGCATTCACTTCATGAGAAAGCAAACCCAGTAATAAGAATGATAGAAGCGTTAGCTTAAAGAATTGAATGGTTTTCATGGAGAAATTTTCTTTGGTGAAATCGAGCACATTTATGCCCGGACTTTTGATTTACCAAAGGAACGGCAACACCTGCAACACCCATAAAACATATGTTGCGAATGCTAACACATATGTTTCAAACGCCCTAAAAATGGACTTTTGAAAGAGACGTACAGAAAATTAAACAGTGATTTCAGATGGCTGTTTGCCAAATGCTTCTTTAAAGCATTTATTGAAATACGACACATTATTGAATCCCACATCATAAGCAATCGCAGAGATAGAATCCGTCCCCAACTGAAGCTTCTGATAAGCAATTTTCAACCGGTACGTCCGTATAAACCGGGTGGTAGAATCGTTGGTTAACGCCTTTAATTTCCGGTGCAAGTGAGAGCGACTCATATCCATTGCGCCGCACATCATCTCGGCATTGAATTCGGGATTCTCAAAATTGGAGGCCATTATTTTTTCCAATCTATCCAAGAATTTTTGCTCCATCGAATTTCCTTGCACTGAAAGGGGTATCACCAGCCCTCGATCCTTTTGGTACTTTTCTCGCAGCCGCTCCTTGAGTGAAAGCAAATTGCGGATCTGCAAACTGAGTTCGGTGGGATTAAATGGCTTCGCCATATAGATGTCCGCTTCTGTTTCAAGCCCTTTGATTCTGCTTTCCGAAGATGACTTTGCCGTGAGTAAGATCAACGGAATGTGAGCGGTGAGGATATTGGTCTTGACTGCGGCGCAGAGTTCAAATCCACTAACCAGCGGCATCATCACATCTGAAACAATAAGGTCAGGAATTATTTTCAGTGCCTGTTCAATGCCTTCTTGGCCGTTGACGGCAAATGCAAGTTCATACGAGTCGGCAAGCACCGAATGAACATATTGACGTACATCAGCATTGTCCTCCACCACTAAAATCAGCGGTAGATCAGAATCGAGATGTGCCTTTAATGTAGTTTCCGGGGATAATTTTTCGCTCGCTTCAAGTACGGGCAAGCCTTCATCAAAAGTCCCTGAATATTCGTTGGGGTGATGCGGAATGGAGAAAGAAAATGTGCTTCCGACTCCCACAGTGCTTTCCACCTTCAGTTCTCCGCGGTGCATCTCTACCAATTCTTTGGTAAAGGCCAAGCCGATCC
>JAIVHP010000098.1:0-4863 GCA_020201045.1 Flavobacteriales bacterium | reverse complement strand
CGGCCTTCTCTATCGTCCACCTGATAAAATCGTTCAAAAATTTTGGTTAGCTTTTCTTCGGGAATACCAGGCCCCGTATCCCTTACCGCAAATGTTAGCTTACTCTCATCAGCATGGGTCTCTAAGCTAATAGTTCCTCCATCCGGGGTATATTTGAAAGCATTTGACAGTAAGTTGATTAAAATGGTCTCCAATTTATTCTTGTCGACTACTCCAAAAATGGCAGCGTCTACTTTTATCTCAAAGACTATTCTCTTTGCGTCTGCCAAAGATGTAAATGTTCCCGCAAGTCCTTTGGACAGTTCACTGATGTGTGTAGAAGAAGTTTGGAGTTCTAATTTGCCCGCTTCAAATTTACTCAGGTCAAGGATATCATTGATTAAGTGTTGCAAGCGCATGGCATTTCTTTGCATCATAAGCAGCTCCTCTCGCTCCTTGTAATCTGTAACCGCCGCCAATTTGGATTGAATAGGGCCTAGGATTAAGGTTAATGGCGTTCGGAACTCGTGTGAGACATTGGCGAAGAACTCTGATTTCAATCGATCTACTTCTTTTTCTTTTACCAGTAGTTCCCTGTTCTTCTTCGTTCTCAGTCGTTGCTGATTGTAAAATACGAGACCGATCACCAGGAAGGCCAACCCGCCGATATACATGTTCTGCCTTCTCGATTTTTCCAATTCTCTTTCTTGCTCAAAACCAGCTATCGCCCGATCTTTCTTTTCGGTTTCGTAGGAAATTTCCAATTCCTTTATTTGCTTCGACTTTTGCGCGTTGAAAAGGCTGTCGTTAATATTCGAATGTATGGTAAAGTGGTCGTAGGCCTTGCGGTACTCCCCTTTTTCGTACTCCGATAAGGCCAGGTTTTTATACCCAATGCTCCTCGAAAATTCGTCGTTGTTTTCACGGGCCATCTCAATGACTTCGCGGGCCATTTTCTTGGATTCTTCAAAATTGCCAGCTAACCGATAAGCTTGAGAAAGATCGAACAGGGTGTGCATCAATTTATTGGGCGCTGCATCAAAGTCTTCTTTCAGCTTTTTGGCTTTGAGCAGGTAGGGTATTCCCTCTTCCGGTTTGCCTTCGTCCATCAATGACGAACCAATGTTTCCGTAAGCTATGGCATTCCCCAGAAAATTGGGGATAGACTCCGAATAAGACAAAGACTTGAGGTAATAGGAACGAGCCGTTGGGTAGATGTGGCGCTTGTGGTATACCACGCCAATATTCATAACATTCGAAGCCATGTCTGAGCTATCGCCATATTGGCGGGCCAGTTTTGTGTTTTGCTCAAATACTTGAAGGGCTCTATCCAGGTTTCCGCTTACAAGGTGTAAGTTTCCTATCTGCCTGTACACCACGATCATTTCTGCGGGTTCTGGAATAGCCTCAAAAGCCCGCAGGGCACGCACGTAAGCGGCCATCGCCGTATCAAACTGCGCGGTGAGTTTGTGGGTATATCCCAAATTAAATTCGGCCTTCCCCTTCCACTTCAGCAATTTCGGATCTCCGGCCGATAAGCTGATTGTTTTCCGATTTTGTTCCACAGCCTCCCGGTAGTTCCGGTTTTTTCGGTACAGATAGCCCAGCACCTGGTTGGCTTCCACGGCAGTGGCTTTATTATCTATCGGGTTCGCGAGAACCGCTTCCACTATTCTAATTCCATCTTCAGCGCATTGATTTGCTCCGTAGGTCTTTGCACGTAGAATTTTCGCTCGGATTACTCCGTCGGGCCTATTTGATTTTTCTGCGTAAAGCGCAGCTTCCCGGGCAATATGAAGGGCCTTCGCACTGTCGCGTCCGGCATACAGGTACCCCGAATTTATTAGGCGGTTTAGTTCTTCATCCGAACCCTGGCAGCATGCAGAAACCGAAAATAGGCTGAGCACACCAAAACCAACTGCAACACGTATCAAACTATCCATCCCTAACACGGGCGCAAAATAAGAATAAAACCCACGCCAAACGAATATCTCACCGTGAATTCCTTCTATCTCAAGGATTTGTACAGCCCATTTCCACGAGTATTTCACCATGTCCGGGCTTTGAGCCAATCCAGTCCACAACCCTAATATTCCATTGATTAACCGCACGAACAGCATCAAATCAATTGCCAAAACTTAAGGAGGGTCGCTGTATGGAACGACTCTGCCGGAATAAAATGGTGTTCAACGCTCCAGCTACTCCGTCAAATCCCAGCACTCGGGGCTTCCCAAACTTCGGCATTTCTACGCGCATCTGCCAAAAGGCATAACCCTACCACGCAACTTCAATGATCCCTAGCACTCAAATCAAAAAAAGTTGACGCCCATCAACGTATGGATTGCAGGTGACCGGTGCCCTCGCGAAAGAAGATTTCCCCGTTTTTTTCGAGGGTAGCCGAATACCGGTATTGATAAAAAGTGTTCGGTGCATAATAATCTTTACCACCTATCCAGCCCTGGGAAATATCATTCGTATAAAATACTTCTTCGCCCCACCTATTGAAGATGACCAATTCAAAGGCTTTGGAGCGGCACGGGGTTTCGGCTTTGAAAACGTCGTTTATGCCATCCCGATTGGGAGTGAAGGCATTCGGCAGGAAGAGCGGACAATGGCATTCTTCCACAGTAACGGATATTTCTTGTTCTACCGCACCACAATCATTAAATGCTTTTACCGAAAGCGAAGATTCCTTGTCGACTCTTATAAAGTCTTGGGTAGACCCGTCACTCCAGCTTATTGAATCGGCGTGGGTAAATTCAGGAGCCACTACCAGGGAACTGCCCTCACAAATTGAAAACTCAAAAGTGGACAACTCAATTGCGGGCAGAAGAGCCGGTAAAACACTCAGAGCTCCTGGTTTAGAACAATCGCCTTTTGTCACGATAAACTCGAAAGGGCCGTTGATATCTATCGTTCTTATAGAGCCCGTACCTCCGTCAGACCACAGAACTTCATCATCCGTTAAGAGATCGACTTGTGTGGTTTCTCCTTCGCAAATCGAAAAAGTGTCGGGCTGGGTAAACACCGGCTCGGGCAGAACGCTTACTTCATAGGTTTGAGACCGGTTGAAGCAGACCATGTCAATATCTACCGTGTATTCGCCCGCCTCGCTCACTTCGATGGAAGGTGTTGTTTGGCCGGTACTCCAGAGATAGGCGTCGCCATTCCAGAGCGAATCATCGAGAACGGTTTGAGAACCGGGACAGATTTCTCTTTCCAGATCGATGTCTTCGGATGCGACTTCATTTTTCATGGTCCAGTTGGTAGGTAAACCCAAGAGACTATTCCCCGGCAGGGAGATGGCTTGGTCAACAAAAGCCACATCGGCTGGTGAAACCGCATCGGGCGCTTCTATTCTACTGAGGAAGGGAGCGCCATTTGAACGCGCCGCGTAAATAAAACCATCGGGACCGAGTTGAAGGGCAGCGAAAGTTTGAACGCTCGCGTTTGCTATCGCCGCTCTGCTGGCTACGGGATCATCAGCAGCCAGATCAAAGCGTTCGATGGTGGCTTGAAATACGAAATAATTCCAGTAGAGATATCGGGAAGACGGAGAAAACTCAACTCCATAACCGGTGCTGAAATCGACGTTTGGAACACCGGCTTGAAAACTGAATTCAGCCGTGCCCGTTTCATTGTCGAAGTCAAAAACCTGCCAAGCATCGATGCCATCATAATCTCCCACGACCACTACGACCACCTCGATTACGGCTCCATCAAAAACTTGATCGGAAAGACCAAACACTTCTACCTTCCCCTTGGTGTGGGTGCCCACTTCCGTGAATGGGGTGTCCCCGAAGAGCAAATCACCGAGTTCAACTGGTGGGAAGAAGGCGAGATCGACGGCATAGCAATAGCCTTTACCCCTTCGCGCCACTTTTCGGGCCGCGGCCTTACCGATCGAAACAACACCATGTGGGGTTCTTGGGTCATTAAAAGTTCAACGTCGCGCCTTTTCTTCAGCGGCGATAGCGGCTACGGCCCGCACTTCAAACAGATCGGTGAAAAGTACGGCCCTTTTGACTTTGCCCTGATGGAATGCGGGCAGTACAACGAGCGGTGGGAAGCCATCCACATGATGCCCGAACAAACCGCGCAGGCAGCTCTGGAAGTGCGCGCCGATGCCATGATGCCCATCCACTGGGGCGCATTTATGCTTTCGCTGCATCAATGGGATGATCCCATTAAGCGCTTGGTTCCCGCTGCCGCAGAATTGAACATGCCCGTAGTCATTCCGCAAATCGGCGAATTTGTTTCCGTCAATGAACCGAATACGGAGTACAAAGGCTGGTGGAAAGATTTGAAGTAGATGTCAGTGAAAAGTGAAAAGTGAGAAGATGAATATGGGAAATCGGGGATAAGGAAGGATTTATCGATTATATGATTGGTTGATTATATGATTATATGATTGGTTGATTATATGATTATACGATTGGTTGATTATATGATTATATGATTGGTTGATTATATGATTATACGATTGGTTGATTATATGATTATACGATGATATGATTGGTTGATTGTAAGATTGGGTTGATCATATGATGCCTGCCCGCTTAAGCGATTCAGGGAGGTTGGCTTTCTGCTGTCTAGCAGCAATCCTGTTGGTCTTCGCAAGCGCGGCAATTAGCTGATTTTCTATAAGTGCAAATTCGAATCGAGGCAGGATTTTGTCTCCCTTGTGTGTCGGCCCGTGCCTTCGGGGAGGCGTTGTGCTGAGCCTGTCGAAGTGGAGTGGATTCGTCGGAGCCGCTGCCTTGCAGGATCTTCGACTTGCGGAGGCGAAGACGAGGGAGAAATTTGCCGTAAGATGGATCTCATGAAAAGTAAAGTTTCGATAAGGAAAAGATGACTAAACTTTTACGATTAAATAAAAAAACC